>CALMZY010000237.1 GCA_937870865.1 uncultured Lentisphaerota bacterium
GATCGGCGCCAAGCCGTTGATTGACGCGTTCTACAAGATCAAGGACTCGTACAACATCGACCGGCTCGCGCAGGAGATCGCGCTGGTTGCCGTGCGCGACGCGTCGCACATGCGCCGGAACACGGAACGGATCCTGGAGATGCGGGAGCGCACGGCGGCTGAACTCAGGAAACGCGGGTTCGACGTGTGCCCTTCGCAGACGAACTTTCTGTGGGTCAAGCCACCGAAACTCGGCGCAAGAAAAGTCTTCGACGAACTGCGGAAGCTAAAGGTTCTTGTCCGGTATTTCCCGGGCGAGCTGACCGGCGACTACCTTCGCATCACCGTCGCCACCGAGTCCGAGATGACGGCCCTGCTGTCCTCTCTGGACCAGATTTTCCAAGCCTTGGAAAAATAGCCGGCTGTTTTTCCAACCCTTGGAAAATCGCTCCTTTTTTTCACGTTGAACCCCGCGCTGCGCGGGGCTATTTTAACCGCATGAAAACGCGCTCGGCCAAAGTTGTCCGAAAGACCAGGGAAACCGATATCAGTGCCCAGCTCGAACTCGACGGCGACGGCACGTACCGGGTCAGCACCGGGATCGCTTTCCTCAATCACATGCTGGAGCTTCTGGCCAAGCACGCGTTGTTCAACCTGAAGCTGAAGGCGAAGGGCGATCTCAAGGTCGATTACCACCACACGGTCGAGGATGTCGGCCTCGTGCTGGGGGACGCTTTGAACCAGGCGCTTGGCGACCGCAAAGGCATCCTGCGCTACGGGTGGTCCGTCGTTCCGATGGACGAGTCGCTCTCGCGGGTGGCGTTGGACCTCGGCGGGCGGCCGTACCTCGTGTACGAGGTGAAGACGAAGAAGACACGCATTCGCGATTTCGACCTCGGCCTGATCGAGGAGTTCTTCCGCGCGTTCACGGTGCAGGCGCGCATGAACCTGCACATCAAGCTGATGTACGGCCAGGAGCCTCACCACGCGTATGAATCGGTGTTCAAGGCGGTGGCCAAGGCCTTGAGCATCGCCTGCTCGAAGGACTCCCGGGTGAAGGGCGTTCTTTCGAGCAAGGGGAAGATCTAGGGGAAGTCCAAAGTCTAAAGTCCAAGGTCCAAAGTTGAGGAAGAAGTGGCCGCGGGTCATGAATTCCTCCTCCTTTGACTTTAGACTTTGGACTTTGGACTTTGGACTCAGACCATGATCGGCATCATCGACTACGGCATGGGCAATCTCGGGAGCGTCAGCAACGCGCTGGCGTTTCTGGAGTTGCCGTCCTGCATCGTCACGCGGCCCGACGAACTCGGCGCGTGCCGCGCGATCATTCTGCCCGGCGTCGGCGCGTTCGGCGACTGCGTGGAACACCTCACGAGCCATGGGTTCGTGGACGTGGTCAAGAAATGGATCGGTGACGGCAAGCCGTTCCTGGGCATCTGCCTTGGCCTGCAGATGCTGTACGAGGGCAGCGAGGAATCGCCGGGCGTCGCGGGCCTCGGCATCCTGCCGGGGCAGGTGCGGCGTTTCGATGTTGCGAAGGACCTGAAGGTGCCGCAGATCGGCTGGAACGGTGTTCGCCAGGTGAAGAAGGATTGCCCTCTGTTCAAGGGCATTCCGGACAACTCGTACTTCTACTTTGTGCACTCGTTCTACGCGCAGGCCGACGGGAGCGTGATGGCCGGGATGACCAGTTACGGCACGGATTACGCGTCCGCGATCTGGAAGAACAACGCGGTTGCGGTCCAATTCCACCCGGAGAAGAGCCAGGCGGCGGGCCTGCAGATGCTGAAGAATTTCGGGGAATGGATAAGTTGATTCGTAATCGTAATCTTAATCGTGCTCTTAATCGAAGAGGGCGAAGAGGATTACGAGTACGATTACGATTAAGAGTACGAGTATGAGCAAGATCCTTGTGATACCCGCGATCGACCTGAAGGGCGGGCGGTGCGTCCGGCTGCGGCAGGGAAAGGCCGACGAGGTCACGACCTATTCCGACGATCCGGTCTACATGGCGAAGCGCTGGGCGGACGAAGGCGCGAAGTACCTGCACGTCGTCGATCTCGACGGCGCGTTCCAGGGCGCGCCGGTTCACCAGAAGGTCATCGCACGCATGGTCGGCGCCGTGAAGATTCCCGTGGAGGTCGGCGGCGGCCTGCGGACGGATCAGGACATCGAAACGATCCTCGATTGCGGCGTGGCGCGCGCGATCGTGGGCACGCGCGCGTGGGCGGAACCGGATCAGTTGAAGGGGCTGGTGGACCGTTTCGGCCACAAGCTGGCGGTGGGAATTGACGCCCGCGGCGGGCGTGTGCAGATCAAGGGCTGGACGGAGACGACCGAGGAGGACGCCGTGTCGCTCGCGAAGCGCGCGGACGCGATGGGGGTCGGCACGATCATTTACACCGACACGGCGCGGGACGGGATGCTGGAAGGAGTCAACGCGAAGGCGATGGACGCGATCTGCGCGGCCGTTTCCTGTTCGGTGATCGCGTCGGGCGGTGTATCCTCGGCGACGGACATGAAACTGCTGAAGAACCTGAAGCGGCCGAACCTTGTGGGCGCGATCGTCGGCAAGGCCTTGTACGAGGGCCGCGTAAAGCTGAAAGACCTGGAGGCATAGCATGCTGCTCCTTTTCAACGAGACAGAACTTCCGAACGGGATCCGTGTGGCCACCGCCAACATGCCCAGCGTCGAAAGCGTGGCGATGGGCGTCTGGGTCGGTGTGGGCGGTCGCTACGAGGACAAGCGCGTCTCCGGCGTCAGCCATTTCATCGAGCACCTTCTCTTCAAGGGCACGAAGACGCGGTCGGCAAGGGATATTTCGCAGGCGATCGAGGGGCGGGGCGGTTACTTCAACGCGTTCACGCAGGAGGAGTCCACGTGCTATTACGCGCGGATTTCCGCGGAGCACTTGAAGAGCACGTTTGCGATCCTGTCGGATATGTACCTGAACCCGAAGTTCGCGGCGGCGGATATCAACAAGGAGCGGGGCGTCATCATCGAAGAGATCATGATGTACAAGGACCAGCCCCAGCACCTTGTGCAGGAGATTCTCGGCGAGCTGCTGTGGCGGGATCACGCGCTGGGCCGGCCGCTGATCGGGACGACGGAGACCGTGGGCAAGGTGTCGCGCGCCGACATCCTGAACTTCAAGAATTCCAAATACGTCGCGGACAATACGGTCATCGTGTTCGCGGGCAAGGTGGATCACGAGGAGTGCGTGAAGCTCGTGGCGGCGCGGCTGGGTCACATTCGCGGGTCCCGGAAGCCTGTCTATCCGCCCGTGACGAGACAAACGCTCCAGAACGATGTCCGCGTTCATTCCAAGGACATCGAGCAGACGCACGTGGCCCTGGGCATCCGCCTGTTCGGCCGGCACGACAAGCGGCGGTATCCGCTCAAACTGCTGAGCATCATCCTCGGCGAGAACATGAGTTCGAGGCTTTTCCAGGTGGTTCGGGAGACGCACGGGCTGGCGTACTCCATTCACAGCAGTATTCAGCTGTTCGACGAGACCGGCGTGCTGGATATCCAGGCGGGCGTGGATTGCGACCGGCTCGGGCGGGCGATCGAACTGATTCTCAGCGAGCTGGCGAGGATCAAGGACAAGCCGGTGGGCGACCAGGAACTGCGCCGGGCGAAAGACTACGCGATCGGCCAGCTCCGCATCGGGCTCGAGAGCACGAGCAACCAGATGATGTGGGTCGGTGAAAACCTGATGAGCTACGGCCGGTTCATCCAGCCGAGCGAAGTGGTCCGAAAAATCGAAGCCGTTTCCGACAAGGACATTCACCGCGTGGCCGGAGAGGTCCTGAACAGCAGGAGCCTCAGCGTGGCGATGGTCACGCCGGGCGGCGGCGACAAGCACGCACACCTGATCCGGGAGAAAATGGCGATCCTGGCCTGAGCCGTCAGGCCGTGGCGGATTCCAGCAGAACGATCTGCGCCCGCTCGGCGATCACGCGGTCGAGCGGTTCCTCGAATCCGATCCATCTCGGCGGATGGCGCTCATTGCCGCCCCGGAAGGTCAGCCGCGTCGACAGCCACGGGCCGAGCGCCTTTGCCGCCGTATGAAAGCGGCCCGAGAACACGAGGGTATCCACGCCGCCCATTGCCGCCATGCCGGCGCCGCACGCGGACAGGATGCGATTCTCCAGTACGGCGCGCGCCGGCGCCAGGTCCGCGGCTTCCGCCGCAAACAGGTCGTCCAGCATGACGGGACAGCCGGCAAGCCCGAGCAGGCCGCTGCGCTGAGTCAGCGCGGTATTGATCTGTTCCGGTCCCCATCCGAGTTTTCTTGCCAGCGTCAGCACGATGTTCGGATCCAGCTCTCCGCAGCTTGTGTGGCCCGGCAGGCCCTCCAGGGGGGTCGCTCCGCTGGTGCACGTGACGGGACGATTGCCGAGAACGGCCGCGATTTCAGGATGCGGCTCGAGGCAGATGGAAAGGACGCGTGCGCGCCGCGGCGGGATGCCCAGCTGCCGGATCGCGTGGGCGCTGGCCGCCTCGTGATAGATTCCATGATAGCCCTGGCGGCGCAGTCCCAGGGATTGCGCGAGATCGCTGTCGATGCCGTACGCGGATTCGCGGCGCGGGAGCCGCGAGAAGAACGCGGTTTCGAAGAACAGGATGGTCGGCACGTTCTGGAAGACGCGGGAACCACTTTCCAGCAGAGACAGGACGACCGGCAGGTGCAAGGGGGCTTCCGGAACCAGTTCTGTCAGCGCGGCGAGGCTTGAGGCGTCGGCGATTGCCGGACCGCGGAATTTCGTGCCGCCATGGTTCACGCGGACGGCGATCGTCTCGGGCGGGGCGTCGGCCAACGCGCCGCGAAGCGCCTGCAGGTTTCTGTCGATGTGGGCGGCGTCCATCTGGCCCGCCCGGGTGTGACGCGTGCCGTCGCCGGTCAGGGACCAATCGATCGACCGGACGCCCGGCTTGAGTACGAGAATGTTCATACCGCGACTCCTTTTTTTTCCGGCTTCGATTCGCTCGTGAGCAGCGAGTACGCGCTGCGCGCGATGGAAAGCTCTTCGTTGGTCGCGATCACGAGGATTCGCACGCGGCTTCCGGGCGCGGAGATGTCGGTCGGCAAGCGGCCTGCGTGGTCGTTCAGGGCCGGGTCGATCGCGAGGCCGAAGTCTTCCATGTTCGCGCACATGGCCCATCGGACCGCCGGCACGGTCTCGCCGACCGTATCCGTGAAGATCACCGCGTCCGCGTTTCCAACCGTCGCCAGGTAGGCGCCCAGGTACTTGCGCAGGCGCCAGAGGTAAATCTGGGCCGCAAGCTCGGGGCGCGCGGAGTGGGCATCGCCGCGCGATACGGCCGCCAGCGCGTCGCGGATGTCCGCCGATTGCCCGGAAAGCCCGAGCACGCCGCTCCGTTCGTTCAGGAGCTGTTCGACCGATTTGTAGTCGCCTTCGGAGAGCGCCATGAGCCGCAGGGCGATGGCCGGATCGAGATCGCCGCAACGGGTGCTCATCACGAGGCCCTGGAGCGGCGAGTATCCCATCGTGTTGTCCACGGACTTGCCGTTGACGATCGCGCAGAGGCTGGCGCCTCCGCTGCCCAGGTGGCAGCTCACGGCGTTCAGGGTGTTCATGCGTCGTTTGAGGAGGCGGGCCGCCTCCGTGGCGACGTACTGGTGGCTGATGCCGTGAAACCCGTATTTGCGGATGCCCAGGTCGCGGCTCATCCATCCGGGGATGGCATACGTGCGGGCAGCCTCCGGAATCGTCGCGTGGAACACCGTGTCGAACACGGCAACCTGGGGCAGGGTCGGGTAGAGCTTCCGGCAGGCCTTCGTCAAATTGACCGCGGGCGGGTTGTGAATCGGCGCCATGTCATTGATGGTTTCGAGCTGCGCGATTGTCTTGTCGTCCAGCCGGCTGTGCGCTCCGAACAGCCCGCCGTCGTGAACGATGCGGTGGCCGATTGCATCGGGCGTTCGCCCGACCGTCTGCTGGAGGATTCGCACCACCTGTTCGAACGCCGACGCATGGTTCGCCATGGGCGCGATGTGGACCTGCGGCGCCTGGCCGCAAACGTGGTGAACGATGCGGGACGGCTTGGCGGTCGGGGGGCCGATCCGCTGGGCCTCGCCGCCGGCAAGCTCGGTCTCCGCCGGCATCGAGATGAGCCGGTACTTCAGCGACGAGCTTCCGCAGTTGAGGACAAGGATGTTCATAAGTCGCTCCCCGTGAATCTAGATTTCGTCCGCGGTCCAGCCGAACACGGGGATGCCGATCAGTCCGTGAACCATCGCCGCCGTGCCGTAGACCGCCTCGGACACTTTCTCCACGCTGACCGATTCATCCACGGCATGCGCCATGAGTTCGGAGCCCGGGCCGTAGCCGATCGTCGGCACGTGAAATTCCCCTGTCAGCACGCTGCCCGCCGTGCCCATGCCGATGCGGTCGAGCGCCCACTTGCCCGGCCGTGCCATGCAATCGGCCGCCGAGAGAGCCTGTCGCGCGCGTTCCATCAGCACATGGAACGGGTCCGTCATCCAGGCCTGCACAACGCGCCGGACCAGCGTGGTCTGGCCTGTGTACAGCTTCTGATTCTCCTGCCGGACCGCGACGGCGACGGCGACGGTGCCGTTGGCCTGGGCGACCATGTTGGCCTCGTGCTTTGTCTGCGTCAGGATGGAGCCCACATTCTCGGCGGGGCGGAGACGGCGGTTCATCTGGATGGTCGCCTGCCGCCGTCCCGCGTCGTTTCGGAAGCGTGGTCTCTGCAGCGAGAGGGTGCCGGGCTCGTCGGTGTTCCGGCTGGAGTACTCGTTGAAGATCGCGTTTGCCGCGTCATCAACCAGGAAGGGATTGTTTCCTTCCACGTTAATGTCCATTTCGACCCACCCGTCGTGCCCGTAATACAGCCCGAGGCCGGTAGGTTCACCCAGGATGGCGTAGGTCGGCTTGAGATTGATCGCCGGTAACGTCTTCTCCATCAAGTGCCGCACGCCGATGCTGCATCCGTTCTCCTCGGCCACGGTGGCGGCAATGACGAGGTTGCCCCGGAGCGGCAGGAGGCTTCTCTTGAGCAGCGCCGCCGTGTAGACGTGCGCGGCGAGGCCACCTTTGCAGTCCGCGGCGCCGAGACCGTAGATGCGTCCCTCGGAGATGCTGCCGCTGGTGGGGGACTCCTTCCACAACGTTTCATGGGAGACGGGGACGGTGTCCATGTGGCAATTCAACAGGACTGTCGGCTCCGCTTCGCGGCCGAGCATGAGCCCGATCACGTTGCCCACGTCGTCGCGAAAGACCTTGTCGCACGGGATGCGCTTCAGCTCCTGCTCGACAAGTGTGGCCGCTTCGGATTCGCCCAGGCTGGGGCTGGGCGTCCGGATCAGCTTCTGCGTGAACGCGATCAGATCGTCTTTCAGTCCGTCATTCTTGCTTTTCAAGAGATTGTACATGTTCAATTCCTTTCCGTTTGTTTCACATTGCTCGATTTCAGTACTTAGCACCTGGCGTGCCAAGTACTGTAAAATGTTGTTAGTCGTTGTTTGGTAAATGTTTATAAATTCCATGTTATGTTGACAGTAATGAAATAGTATTGCAGAATGAAATAGTAATATATCATTCTGAAATAGAGGGGTGCATGAAAGCGGCTGATTTGAAGTTATCTGAACTCGTTGATTTTGAAGAGGGGCGCTTGAATCTGCATGGGCGGCGCCTGGTTCTGCATGATCTGCATGCGTTCGCGCAATTGCGGAAGGACTTGATCGAGACGGTTGGGGCAGATGGAGCGAGGAGTGTGCTGACGCGCTTCGGCTATTTCTGGGGTCAGGCCGATGCGGCGGCGATGAAGCGGATTTTCGAATGGGACAGTCTTTCGGATCTTGTTCTGGCGGGGCCGCGCATGCACACGATTCAGGGGGTGGTCAAGGCGTCGGTGCGGTCCCTGGATATCGATGAGAGCACCGGGCGTTTCCGGATGGAATTGACGTGGCACGGCTCCGGCGACGCGGAGGAGCACGTCATCGAAATGGGCAGATCGGACGCTCCGGTTTGCTGGATGATGGTGGGATACGCAAGCGGGTACGCGTCTTTCTGCGTGAACCGGGAGGTGTACTTCGTCGAGCGAACGTGCGCGGGAAAGGGCGACCCGGTGTGCACGGCGGTGGGGATGGACAGGGAATCCTGGGGTGCGGAGTTGAAAACCTTCCTGCCGTTTTTCCAGGCCGAGGATGTGCGCGGGAAAGTACTCGAGCTCACCCGGAAACTGCGTGAGCAGGGCCGCGAACTGGCGAAGCAGAGGCAGAAGCTTCGACTGCTTGGCGGCGAACAACCAGCCGGGCTCGTCGAAGTCCACAGCGCCTCGTTCCGGAAGGTCGTCGAGTTGGCGGCGCGCGTGGCGCCGTACGACACCTCCGTCCTGATCACGGGCGAGAGCGGGACGGGGAAGGAAGTGCTGGCGCGTTACATCCACGCGAACTCGCATCGGTCCAAGGGGCCGTTTGTCGGGGTGAATTGCGCCGCCTTGCCGGAGACTCTGCTGGAAAGCGAACTGTTCGGGCACAAGGCGGGGGCGTTCACGGGTGCGACACGGGACCGGGTCGGCTTGTTTGAGGAGGCGCAGAAGGGGACGATCTTCCTGGATGAGATCGGCGACATCTCCCTCGCGATGCAGATGAAGCTGCTGCGTGTCCTTCAGGAGCGGGAGATCCGCCGGGTCGGGGAGAGCGCGCCCCGCAAGGTCGACGTGCGGGTGATCACGGCCACGAACCAGAATCTGGCGATGGCCATCCAGGAAGGGCGTTTCCGGGAAGACTTGTACTACCGCCTGCGTGTCATCGAAATCGAAGTGCCTCCTTTACGCTCGCGCCTGGAAGACATCCTGCACCTCGCCCGCCATTTCTGCCGGGTCTTTGCGCGCAAGCTCAAGATTCCGAACCTGCGGATTGACGCGACCTGCGTGGACTACCTGCAATCCTACAACTGGCCGGGCAACGTGCGCGAACTCGAGAACGCCATCGAGAGGGCCGCGGTTCTTTCGAAGGACGGCCTGATCCTTCCGGAACACCTGCCGGCCAACGTGGTTCATCCGATTCTGGGGCCGCCCGGGCTGGTCAGCCCGTTGTCCCGCAAGCTGTCGGACATCGAGAAGGATCACATTCAGACGGTGATGAGACTGGTCGGCGACAACAGGACCCGCGCCGCGCGCGCGCTGGGCATCAGTCCCGCGACCCTGTGGCGAAAGCTGAAGCAGATGAATGAAGAGGCTGACGGCCGATCCTGACGCTACGACTTGCGTCCGGCGGACGCGGGCGTCTTGAACATTTTCAGCGTTTCCCGCGCGATCATCAGCTCTTCGTTGGTCGGCATGACCACGGCTTTGAGCGTGCTCTTTGCGGTGCTGACCACACCCGGTTTCCCGGCGGTCTGTTCGTTCTTCGCGTCATCCAGGAAGCATCCAAGGCATTCGAGTTCGGAGATGACACGCTTCCGGATGTACGCGCTGTTCTCCCCGATCCCGCCGGTGAAGACCACGGCATCCGCACCTCCCAGGATGGTGAAGTAGGAGCCGATGTAGAGCACGAGGCGATGGACGAACATCCAGAGCGCCCGCAGAGCCTGGTCGTTGCCGCCTTCCGCCGCGGCGATGATATCTCTCATGTCCCCGCTTCCGATGCCCGCAACGCCCATCAAGCCGCTCTTCTTGTTCAACAGTTTGTCGATCTCATCCGCGCTCATTCCCTGGCGGACCAGGTAGAGTACGATCGCCGGGTCGATGTCGCCGCAGCGTGTGCCCATGACCAATCCGTTGAGCGGGGTCATGCCCATGCTGGTTTCCACGCTCTTGCCGTGGTCGACCGCCGTGATGCTGTCGCCGTTGCCGAGATGGCAGGTGATCAGTCTCAATTTGTCGATGGGCTTGCCGAGGAACTCGGCGGTGGCCCCCGCCACGAACTTGTGCGACGTGCCGTGGAACCCGTACTTCCGGATGCCGTACTTCTCGTAAAACTCGTAGGGGATGGCGTAGAGGTATGCGCCGGGCGGCATCGAATGGTGGAAGGCGGTGTCAAACACGGCCACATTGGGGACGCCCGGGAATACGCGCTCGCAGGCTTCGATGCCGCCGAGGTTCGGCGGGTTGTGCAGCGGGGCCAGCGTGGAGCACTCGCGGATGATGTCCTTCACTTCATCGGTGACCACGCTGGAATCGTGAAACTTCTCGCCGCCGTGGACGACACGATGGCCGATGGCTTCGACCTGCTTGAGGCTCTTCAGGACGCCGTATTCGGGATCGATCAGTTTGTCGCAAACCAGCCGCAGGGCCTCGTCGTGATTCGTGATCTTCGCCTGCTCCTTGAGATCGCGTCCGTCAAAGCGTTCGTAGCGAAGATACGGCTCGCGCAACCCGATGCGTTCGACAATGCCCTTCGCGCGGATCTTCTCTTCCCGCATGCCGAACATCGTGAACTTCAGCGAGGAACTTCCGGCGTTAACGACCAGAATGTTCTCCGGGGTGGGGCGATCGACTTCGGACATATCCAGACTCTCTTTCCTTGTAAGCAAAATGAATCCCTGGGTGGCCGTTCAACGCACAGGCAGTAAATAACCCGGGATTTCGAACAGTTGTATACGCCGTGTTTATATGAAAAGCGCGCAGCCTTCAAGAAAGGAAGAGCTGCGGACGGCCGCTACGGCGTGTAACCTGCGTCGCAGCAAGCAGATAGGGTGTCACAAAGACGGCAATGCGTCAGCAGATGCGGGGCAGTTGCTCGCCCATGAGCATGTCGAGAATTCGCGTCGAGCCGATGTTGTTCTTCAAGGTGACGATCGGGTTGTTCTCGGCCAGCACGGACCCGCAGAGCGAAGCATCCGCGCACGACGGTTCGGACCGCAGAACGGACAGCGCCCGGTCCGCGTCGCGGGCGGCTACGAACGCCACGAAACGGCCCTCGTTCGCCACGTAGAGCGGGTCCAGGCCCAGCATCTCGCAAGCCCCTCTGACGCCCTCGGCGACGGAGACGGCCTTCTCTTCGATGTGAATGCGGAAGCCGGACTTTCTTGCGATTTCAGCCAGCGTCGTGGCCATCCCTCCGCGCGTCAGGTCGCGCATGCAGTGCACCTCGACGCCGGACCCGATCAGCTTCATCACGGGCTCAACGAGCGGGGCGCAGTCGCTTTCAATCGTCGTTTCAAAATCGAGGCCCTCGCGCACGGCCATGATCGCTACGCCGTGGCGGCCGACGTCGCCGCTCAGCAGGATCGCGTCGCCCGGCTGCACGCGGCTGGGAGAGAGAGCCTGTGCCTCAACGACGCCGATTCCCGCCGTATTGATGTAAAGCTCGTCACCCTTGCCCTTGTCCACAACCTTGATATCGCCGGTGACGATCTGCACGTTCGATTCCTCGGCGGCCGATTTCATCGACTGGACGATGCGCCAGAGCGTCTCCATGGAGACGCCTTCCTCGAGAATAAAACCGGCGCTCAGGTATTTCGGCCGCGCGCCGCACATGCACAGATCGTTGACCGTGCCGTTGATGGCGAGCGTGCCGATGTTGCCGCCGGGGAAGAACAGGGGGCGGACGACGTAGGAATCCGTCGTGAACGCGAGGGGTTTGTCTCCAAGAACGGCCACCGCGCCGTCGTGCTCCTCGGCGAGGAGCGGATTCTGGAATGCAGGCCAGAACAGGTTCTCGAGCAGCTTGTGCTGCAGCAGCCCGCCGCCGCCGTGCGCCATGGTAATCACGGGGTAGTCGCGCAGGGGCAGGGGACATTGAAGGGCAAAATCGTTGGCCGGGTTCATGTGTCTCGCTTGATCTTCCGGTAGCGATAATACGCGGCGCAGGCCCCCTCGGACGAGACCATTGTGGCTCCCAGCGGATGCTCGGGAGTGCACTTCGTGCCGAACGCCGGGCATTCGACCGGCTTTTTGATGCCTTGCAGAATGATCCCGCTGATGCACTCGCTCGATTCCTCGACGGTGTATCCGGCCACGCCAAAGCGCGTTTCCGCATCGAAACTCCTGTAAGGCTCTCTCAGCCCGAGCCCGCTTTGGGGGATCTCTCCGATTCCACGCCATTTGCGGGGGACGACGCAGAAGATGTCCCGGATGAGTTTCTGCGCCTGGACATTTCCCTCGCGGCGCACGCACCGCGCGTACGGATTCTCGACCTCGGCGCGGCCTTCCTCCAACTGCTTCAGACACATGTAGACGCCATGGAGAATGTCGAGCGGCTCGAAGCCGGTGACGACGATCGGCACGCGATACTTGTTCGCGATCGGCTCGTATTCCGTGTAACCCATGACGGCGCAGACGTGCCCGGCCGCGAGGAAGCCCTGCACCTGGTTCGTGGGAGAGGAGAGGATGGCTTCGATCGCCGGCGGAACGAGCACATGGGACACGAGGATCGAGAAATTCGCGAGCTTCTCCTTGTGGGCCTCGTACACCGCCATGGCGTTTGCCGGCGCCGTCGTTTCAAAGCCCACGGCGAAGAATACAACCTGTTTGTCGGGGTTCTGCCGCGCCAGCGCGACGGCGTCGATCGGGGAATAGACAATGCGCACGTCCCCGCCCGCGGCCTTCACGGAGAAGAGGTCTCGATGCGTGCCGGGGACGCGCAGCATGTCGCCGAACGAGCAGAAAATCACATCCGGGCGGGATGCGATCTCAATGGCCTTGTTGATCAGTTCAACGGGAGTCACACAGACCGGACAGCCGGGGCCATGGATCAGCGTGATGTTCTTCGGGAGCATCTCATCCAGGCCGAACTTCATGATCGCGTGCGTCTGCCCGCCGCAGATTTCCATGATCTTCCACGGCTTCGTGACGAGCCGGCGGATCTGGTCCGCGCAGCGGCGCGCCGCGTCCGCATCCCGGTATTCATCCATGTATTTCACGGGTTCTCCGGGACGGCGTCCATCGCGGCGAGGTACTTGAGGGTTTCGAGGGCCTCTTTTTCGTCGACCACGCTGATGGCGAATCCCGCGTGGACCATGACGTAGTCGCCTACTTTGGCGTCAGGGACGCACGCCAGCATGATGCTTTTCACGACGCCGCCGAAGCTCACCTTGCCGGTGCGCTCCATTTCGGCGCCCTCGATGCTTTGAATCTGACCCGGTATGGCTAGACACATAAAGGCCTCAATTCATTGAGAAGTTGCGACGACCGCCTGCCCGAACGCGATCCCCCCGTCGTTGGGGGGAACCAGCCGATGCCAGTACGGCACGTAGCCTTCTTCCGCCAGCCGCCGCACCGTCCACTCGGTCAGGTACGCGTTCTGAAAACAGCCGCCGGACAACACAACGCGCGGGTCGCCGATCCGTTTCGCCACGGCCACGATGATCTCCGCCATCGTGTTATGAACCTTCGCGGCTATGTGTCCGGTTGCCACGGCCTTTGCCCGGTCCTTCAAAAGACACTCCAGAACCGGCGCCCAGTTAACGATAACGCAAGAGCCCGAATCCTCAAGGCGGAACGGATAACTTTCCGCGGTCTCGAGGGAAATCGCGAACTCGAGCTCCATGGCGGCCTGTCCCTCGAATGTGGAGACTTGTCGCAGGTCGAGGAGAGAGGCCGCGATGTCGAAAAGCCGGCCGGCGCTTGAGGTGACCGGAGAATTGACGCCACTGCGGAGCATGGACTTCAGCACGGCAAGTTCCGACTCGGTAAATGCCGCGGTCGCAGCCAGGTCTTTTCTTTCGAACACGGCGTCGCCTATCATTTCATACAAAGCGCCGATCGCGGCCCTGCGGGGTTCGCGGATCGCTGTTTCACCGCCCGGAAGCCGGAACTGACGGAAATGGGCGACCCGCTTGAAGTCCTTCCGTGTCGCGAGGAGAAATTCGCCGCCCCAGATGGTGCCGTCGGTGCCGTATCCGGTGCCGTCCCACGCCACGCCGAGCACCTGGCCGTCGAGGTCGTTCTCCGCCATGCAGGCGGCGATATGGGCATGATGGTGCTGGACAGGGAGGATGGGCATGTTCAGCTCACGCGCATACTTGGTTGAGAGGTAGTCCGGGTGCATGTCGCACGCGACTTGCGCGGGCTTCGTCTCGTAGATGTCTTCCAGCGCGGCGACGGCTCGCTTGAAAGTTTCCGAGGATTGGAACGTCTCGAGATCTCCCACGTGCTGGCTGATCAGCGCCGCATCGTGATGTGCCAGCGCGACAGTGTTTTTCAGATGCGCGCCGACGCTCAGGATGGGCTTTCCTGTGTCCCTGATCGGCAGCGGCCGAGGCGCGAATCCGCGGGCCCGACGCAACACCGTCTCCTGCCCGGCGACAACCCGGACGATGGAATCGTCCATGGGCCGCGCGATTGGACGGTTGTGAATGAGAAACAAATCAGCGACGCCGCCGAGACGATCGAGTGCCTCCTTTTCGTCCGTGCAGATCGGCTCGTCGGACAAATTCCCGCTCGTGGCGACGACCGGAAATCCCAGCTCGCGCAGGAGGATGTGGTGAAGCGGCGTGTACGGAAGCATCGCTCCCAGGCACGGATTGCGCGGCGCGACCATCGACGCAATCTGTTTTGAATCTTTGCGGGCGCGCAACAGCACGATCGGCGATTCGGATGACAGGAGAATGCGCTCCTCGATGAGCGACACCTCACAGGCTGATTTCACTGCCTCAAGGGAAGGGAACATGAGCGCAAAAGGTTTCTCCTCCCGGTGCTTTCGTTCGCGCAGCAGCCTCACGGCGTCGTTGTTTCGCGCATCGACCATCAGGTGAAATCCGCCCAGTCCTTTCACGGCTACGATCTGGCCGTGACGCAAGGCATCAGCCGCCGCGAGAAGAGCCTTGTGGCCATCTGCGAGCTTGGATTCGCTGCGGTCCCACAGCTCGAGGTGCGGCCCGCAATCCGGACAGGCATTCGGCTGCGCATGGAAACGGCGATTGGCGGGATCTTCATATTCGGCCCGGCACCGGTCGCACATCGTGAACGCTTTCATCGTCGTGTTCGGGCGGTCGTAGGGGAGGTGCTCGACGATGCTGAATCGCGGCCCGCAGTTCGTGCAGTTGGTGAACGGATACAGGTGGCGGCGGTCGGCTGGATCAAGAATCTCCCTCAGGCAGTCGGGGCAGATCGCGAG
>CALMZY010000238.1 GCA_937870865.1 uncultured Lentisphaerota bacterium
TTTGACGGAGAGGTGGCCGAGTGGCTGAAGGCAACGGTTTGCTAAACCGTCATACGGGACTAAATCCCGTATCGAGGGTTCGAATCCCTCCCTCTCCGCCATTTCGATTTGTCCCTCGCGCGGCCCGGTGAAATATCCGGAAGGTGTGTTTGACGGCGGTGATCAGGCATGTCGATCGAGACCATCATTTCTGCATATGGGCTTCCCGCTCTCGCGGCCGGTGCGTTTGTCGAGGAGGCGACCTTCGTGATCATGGCCGGCTTCCTCGCGCACGAGGGCTACTTTCCCCTGTTCGCGGTCATCGCTGTTGCCGCGGTCGCGGCGTTCATGGGGACTGAAATCCTCTTCCTCTTCGGGCGATGGAAGGGAAACGAGTGGTTCAATCGGCACCCGAACAAGGCATCCAACATCGAGCGGGCCCGGCGGTTCATGGCGCGAAACCAGCTCCTGATGATCCTCGGCTTCCGCTATGTCTACGGGCTCCATGTGATCGCGCCGATCTTCCTGGGCATGTCGAGGGTCAACGCGCGGCGCTTTGCATGGGTGAACGCGGTGGGCGCGCTGGTTTGGGCGCTGGTCTTCTCTCTCGCGGGCTACGGATTCGGGCGGGCACTGAACGTACTGCTGACGGATCTTCGCCACCTGGAACGGCACATCATGGCGGTGATCGCGATCGCCGGGGCCAGCGCGTGGGTGATCTATCGAATCCGGCAACGCAAACGCGGCATCCCTCGGGATGAACCCTCGGGGTGAATCCCTGCCGCGTCACAGCGTGTCCGCCGCCGTCGCGGCGAGCGCGCCCGCGACAGCGCCCGCGAGGTCCCAGGCAAGGTCCTTCCAACTCCAGTACGTGTTCTTCACGTTCCGATCGTAGAGCTCCTTGCCCGCCCCGAAGGAGACGGCCACGCCGACACCGATGACCGGCGCGGCATCGTCGCCGCCCGCGGCCCATGTCGCGCCCGCGCCGATCGCCGAGGCCGCGGCAAAATGATACGCCTTGTCGCGTGAGAACCAGGAATCGTCGGGATGATTCACCGTCGCACAGCCGGAAAGAAGAAGCGCGGAAATCAGGACGGCAAGGGCTTTCCCGGCGCGCGTGGCGCCCACACCTTGCAGGAGCGCGCTCAGGCGAGCGTCTCCCGGATGAACTCAACATCCTCGCGCGTCAGCGCCCTGCCCGCCCCGGCGACGTTGCAGCGCGCCTGTCGTTCGTTGCGGAAACCCGGTATGGCGCAGCAGACGCGCGGGTGCGACAGCACGTAATTCAGCGCCATCGAGGCGAGTTCCTCGGTGGACGAGCCGAACCGTGCCTTGAGCTTTCCGAGCTTGGGAGCGAGCCCCGCGAGGGCTTTCTCGCCGAACTTCTCGCTGTCCCTGCGGTGGTCGCCCGGCTCGAACACGGGCGGCTTTCTGGGGTCGAACTTGTCCAGCAGGAGGCCCTGCGCCAGCGGACTGAACGCGACCAACGACAGGCCGTGCTTCTCCATGAGACAGTCCACGCGCGACCCTTCGCGCACGAAGTGATCGTCGAGCGCGTTCGCCCAGCTCTGAAGAACCTGCGGCCGGATGACCGGCACGAGCCTCTCGAAATCGTCCTCCGAGTAGGCGGACAACCCGATCATCCGGACCTTCCCCTCCTTCACGAGCTTGTGCATCACTTCGACCGCGCCGGGGAGGTACTTGTCGCCCGGCCCGAAGTTGCCGTTGTGGAAGTAGTAAATGTCGATGTAATCGCGCCGGAGGTTGATCAGGGACTGCTCGCACTGGTGGCGGATGTGGGCCGGCTCGTAGGCATGTTCCGCGGTGCCCGCAAACCACCCGACCTTGGTGGCGACGACCAGCTTCTTCGACTTCACGCCGAGGCGGTCAAGCGCGCGCGCCAGCATGCGCTCGGCGCGGCCGTTCCCGTAGACATCCGCGTTGTCGAAGTGATTCACGCCGGCGTCGAGGCCGACCTTGATCGCGGCGATCACCTCGTCCTCGTTCACATCCCCCCACCCGACCGGAGATCCCTTGGACCAGTTCGGCCCGCCCAGGGTCCAGCAGCCGAAGCTGATCTCGGAGACTTCCACGCCGGTCCTGCCGATCCTGCGGTAATTCATACGGGAAATGTGGTGCAGAAAAGGGCTCCTGTCAACAGGAGGGGGGACGGATATCGCCTGCGGGTTGAACGCCGAACGTCCAACGCCGAAGTGGAAGAGAAGACAGCTTCGCTCACTTTGACGGCGGGCGTCCGGAGTTCGACCGGACAAGGAGCTACCCGCAGAACTGCAGGTTCCGCTTGGCCTCTTCGGCAACCTTCCAGTACCAGCCGTTCGGGTCATAGCATTGACCGAACGAGTAGTTGTCGAGGATCTCGCGGTAGACCAGCGCCGCATCCTTGTTGTGTCCCTGTTTTTGAAGAGCCTTGCCGCGGATGTAAAGGCAGGTGGCCACGTCGTTGAGGGCCCAGTAGTCGCTCTCCTGTCCTTTTGCCGGGTAATCCCTGAGGGACGACTGCATCGTCTTGGCGTCCTCGCCAAACAGTTCGACGCACTTCCTGATATACAGCTCCATCGCCTCGTACCGGCGGGCGGAGTAGGCTTTCCACGCCTTGGCTGTGAGCGTCTGAGAGGTGTAGTCGCCGAAGTCGATATCGTATTTGATGCAGGCCAACTGGTCCTGCGCCGCGCCGGAAACCTTCCAGAACCAACCCTTCGGATCCCAGCACTGCGCAAAGCGGTATTCGCGGATGATGGTGTTGAAGACCCCCTTCGCCTCCTCCTCGCGGCGGAAACCGCGAAGCGCCTTGCCCTTGATGAAGAGACAGGTCGCCACGTCGTTTAGCGCGGCGTAGCTGAACGCCTTGTCGGGAGGCGGGAACGCCTTGAGCGCAGACTGCTGTCGGCGCGCCAGCAAACCGAAACGCTCCTCGCAATCATCCGCCAGGAGGATCGCCTGATCGTACTGCTTCTTCTCCAGAGCCTTCCACGCCTGCTGGGCGAGCACCACTGAGCTGACCCCCTGGCTCGAGCGCGCCGGCTTCAACAGGATCACGCTGGCATCGGACGCGGGGGCCATCGTCGCCTCGCCACTGATCGCGGGCACCGTACTGTTGCTTCCGGCATGGAGGACATGCGCGACCATCAGGACGGCAACGAATACGAACGACCTCGACACGACTCTGTCAACGGCTCTCATGATCTCCTTCCGCAGTCCGCGTCACACCAGCGCCTGCAGCCCTTGCCTTGAAAATAACCCCCATTTTCACGCCTGTTAAGCATTCCGATGCCTGTGGCCGCACGAGTCGCGAACGACCAGCCGGACAGGCACCAGCACGTTGGTTTTATCCAGTTTCTTGCCGCTCAGCAGGTCCACCAGCATCTGGCACGCTATGGTTCCGATTGCGTAGGGATTCTGCGCGACGGTCGTCAGCGGCGGGTTCAGGTGTGCGCTGTAGGCGACATTGTCGTATCCAATGACGGCAAGGTCTTCTGGAATGCGCAGGCCCCTGTTCCTGGCCACCTGCATGACGCCCATGGCCAGCTCATCGCTGAACGCGAAGATGGCGGTCGGCCGATCCGGCAGGGACAGCAGTTTCTCCGCGCAACGGCTCCCGGTTTCGATGCCCTGCTGGAAGAGCCCGGCCTCGACCAGCTGCGGATCGAACACAAGGCCCGCGTGCGCGAGCGCTTCCTTGTATCCATCGAGCCGTCCCAGCGTGGCCGAAACCCGGGTGCTTCCCGTGATCACGCCGATCCGCCGGTGGCCGGCGCGGAGCAGGTGCTCCGTGGCCAGCCGCCCGCCAAGAACGTCATCCGGCGCCACGCATGGCACCTTGGCGTCCTCGATGTAGCGGTTGACGAGGACGAAGGGCACGCCTTCCTTCTTGAGCGCGGACAGATTCTGGATCTTCCGGTTTTCGTTGATGATCAGCATCCCGTCGATGCGCCGCGCGCGAGTCAGGTTGAACGGGAACATGCGGTCCTTGACCTTGCTGGTCGCCGAGGCGATGAGGATGTTGTAGCCGTTCTTGACGCTCTCATGCTCGATGCCGCTGAGCACCTGCGAAAAGAAGGGGCCCTGCAGGAAGAAGATCTTCGGCAGGATGATGCCGAGCGTCTCGCTCTTCTGGCTGACGAGCCCGCGGGCGAGCGAGTTCGGGAAGTAGTTCATCCGGTCCGCGATGGCCAGGATCATCTCCTTGGTCTCCCTCGGAATGAGAGGGCTGTCGTTGATCGCGCGGGACACCGTCGAGATGTTCACTCTCGCGATGTTCGCGATCTCCTTCAGCGTGATGCGGCTCCTGCCGGCCAATGGCCGCACGGGCACCGGGCTCATGGGCTTTTCAATACCGATTCCGAGTTCAGCGCTTTTCATCACTTCACCGCCTTTTCTTCATTCGATGCGTATGTCATCCAGGTAGAAAACCATGCCGTCCGGGTTGTTGAACCGACCCGTTGCCCAGCCGAAGAAGCAGGAAATATACGACAGGTCCAGATCCGTAAGATCGATCTCGTACTGGGTCCATTCCCTGGACAGATAGATGTTGCCGAGAATCTTCTTGTCCGTGTCGGGATAGGCGCCCAGGGCTCCCCCAAAGAAAAATGCCTCGACCAATTCGCCGCCTTGTTCGCCGCGGGCCCAGAAGGCAAGTTTCTTCGCCCCACGCAGATCGAGACCTCCATCGAGCGTGCCGTCGTTGTTCGCGGGATGCTGCCACATCACCCCGACCATGTTGGCGTAGCGGGATCCCTTGGCTGTGTACGTGGTTTTCAAACAGGCCTTGCCGCTGTGGACGTCGTTGGTCCACCTCTGGTCGATTCTCAGATCGCGGTAATCGCCCATCCAGCCCGATGGCGCGCCCTTCTGCCGCCACGGGTCGCCGTCCTCGTACACGAAGAAGGCGGCAAAAGAGGAATTCGTGGCGGCGGCCTCCGACACCCCAGCGTCCGCCGCCACGACAACCAACCAAAGAAACACGGCGACCCCGCAAGGAGGCAGCCGGAAAGATGAAAGTCTGTTTGCAGGAGTCATGCTCAATCCAGGTTCCATTTCATGGTGTTGTAGTAATCATGAACGCTGTACAGGTACCACATGGTCGAGGACATGGACTTCACCCACGTATCATCCGTCTTGCCCCGCGCGATTTCCCATTCCCATTTCAGCGTCTTCACGATCTCGTTCGTGGGCGGGCGGATCGCCATGTACGGCAGGGCGGAATCAAGATGGTAGAAACTGGAAAACTTGTTCATGTCCTCCGTGTAGGACGCCGACATCGCGGCGTACTTGCGCGCCCGCTCCTCATCGCCCCGGCGGGCGTAGTACCGCGCCAACTCGGCCAGGCCCACGATGAACTGCCCGGTGCCCTCGAACCAGACGAGAGGCTGGCGCTGGTTGTCGTAGCCCTCCACATCCGTGAAATCGATGCCATGGACCTCTTCGCCGTTCTCCAGCGTGTAGGTCGAGGAGCAGTGCTTCAGCGCGGAGGCGACCAGGCGGTCCAGATCGATGCCCCAGGACACGAAGTTTTCCGGTCCGATCCCGCCCAGCCCCCAGCTGGTGCCGTCCAGGATCTTCATCGTATCGACGCCGTTCTCGTTCACGCCCGCGTTGAAGATATGAAGGTCCCAGTTGAACACCACCTCGCGCAGGAACCGGCCAATGTGGTCCCTTTCGTCGCGCAGCCAGGCCCCGTCGAGTTTTTTCTCGTCGAAGATTGCTTGGACGTCCGGCGACGACTCCGCGTACAG
>CALMZY010000239.1 GCA_937870865.1 uncultured Lentisphaerota bacterium
GCCTGCAGACACCAACACGTGGCGGATTAGCACGAGTGCTCACGGCAAGGAGACAATCACCATGACAACAGCGACGAATGCGAAGACCATCCGGAAACGGGAAGGCGTGAATGGCGTGAACGTGGAGCAAATGTTCGAAACCATCAACGCGATCAAAGGGATGCCGGCCATGGCGCATTTTCGGTTCCGGGTATCGAACCGCTGGCTCGACGGCGGCCACAACCGAAGTATGATCAACGGATTCTACGGTGCGAACGAGAATCACCGGACGAACACCTACGTATGCGACAATGACGAGCCGCCGCTGCTGCTCGGGGAGGACCAGGGGGCCAATCCCGTGGAGTATCTGCTGCACGCGCTTGCCGGCTGCCTGACCACCTCGCTCGTGTACCACGCCGCGGCGAAGGGCATCAAGCTCGACGACGTGTCGTCGGAACTCGAAGGCGATATTGACCTGCGCGGATTCCTCGGTCTGGATCCGAATATCCGCCGCGGTTTTCAGCAGATTCGCGTGACGTTTCATGTGAAGGCGGACGCTCCGGACGAGGTACTTGACGAGATTGTCGCAACGGCGCAGCGGTACAGCCCGGTGTACGATTCGGTGTCGAACCCGGTGGAAGTGGTAGTGAAGCGGGCAACGTAAGCGGCCGGACCGCGGCCGTTTCCAGATCACCCCGCGCCCCGGAATCCGCACTATCGGGGCGCGGGTTTGACGTGTTGGGGGAACGCGGCTATCGTGAGGGCGTAGCGGGAGGCGTTGTCCCGGCCGAAGGTCAGCCGGGCGCGATGTCCAGAAAGTGGGGAGAGATGAGCGCATCGCATCTGCGTTTTGCGGGGGCTTTGATCGTGTTTCTGGGAATTGCGGCGACGGATGCGCCTACAGGGGAGGTGCCGGGGGAACCGGCCCGGAAACTCATTCTGAGCGCCCCGGTGACCCATCCCGACTGGATGCTGCGGGACGGGGTAGCGTGGGGTCCGGACGGCGTCCGGCACATGCTCGACATGTGCAAGGCCTCGGGCTGGAACCGTGTCTACTGGCGGGCGCTGGACGGGGGCCGCGCCCTGTACAGAAGCGCCCTGATGGAGCCTCAGGGCAAATGGGACGAGGACAATTTCTGGCGCCCCGCTGCACCGGAAGACAAAGCACTGGTGGAAAAATACACGGGCGGGATGAGCGAGGCCGACCGCGCGGCGTTGCTGGCGAAGCTGGAACGGTACAACTACGCCGCGTTCGACTCGCTGGCCGAAGCCATACGCTACGGACACGAGATCGGCCTCGAAATCCATGCCTGGATTTCGATCAACGAAGACGACCACGCCTGGGGAATTCAGAGCCGCTTCAACCAGGAGCACCCGGAAACGCGGTGGCGTAAACGGGACGGCACGGTGTACCACAGTCAGCAGAGCTTTGCCTATCCGGAAGTCATGGCGTACAAGCTGGCCATTGTGGAAGAACTCCTCGCGAATTGCGCCGTAGACGG
>CALMZY010000240.1 GCA_937870865.1 uncultured Lentisphaerota bacterium
CCCATGGGATTGCCGTCCCGGTCGTAGTTCTGCGTCACGAGCTCCTCGAACCACCACCGGCCGTCCATCCAATGCGCCTGGCGCGCGCGGATTCTCCCGGCCGTGCCGTCGTCCCGCTTTTGGGTGAGCGTGACGTTGGACATCTCGTAGGTTCGCGTGTCGAACTTCTCGACGATCCAGTCCCGGCCCTTGACCTCGTTGACGAGGCCCAGCATTGACACGACATGCACGGACAGGTCGCCCTTGTGCTTCTGGAGCCGGACGAACTGGTCCGTCCAGTAGGCCGACCACGGGCCAATGGTTTCATGGATCACGCTCACGATCATCGATGCCGTCAGGCCGACGGCGATCAGCGGCACCATCATACGGAGCAGGCTGATCCCGCAGGAACGCATCGCCGTCAGCTCGTTGTTCTTCGTGAGATGCGAGAGGCTGTACAGCACGGCGAGAAACAGCGAAACGGGCGCGATGAAGATCAGTACCGACGGCAGGAGGAGAATGTAGAACTTGACCACGCTCGCCAGCGGCGTTTTCGCGTCGACGAACTCGGACATGTGGTCGAAGAGGTCAAAGACGATGTAGATCATGGAGAATGCCAGCAGGCAGTAGCACAGCGGCACCATCAGGTTTCGCAACAGATATTTGTCGATCAGTTTCATTGCACGGAGCGAGGAAGGTAGCGCGGCGCGGCGGCGATGACAAGCCCGGGAGAGGGGTGGGGGAGAATGACGAATGACCCATGGCGAATGTCGAATGAATGACGAAGCCCTAATTCGTGCATTCGGTCATTGGACATTCATTCGTCATTCGAGCTTGGGCATTGGTCATTCCTGCCGCGGGCTATCCCGCCTTCAGGTCGTAAATGCCGCGGTCGACGCGGGTGCAGAGCGGAGCCACGTTCAACGCTTCCAGGACGAAGCCGGCGCCCTTGCGACTGCGCGATTTCAGCCGTTCGTTGAATGCGTCCGTGACCTTCCTGTAGTGAATGGGGCGGTCCACTTCCTTGAGGACTTCGGCCAGGAAGGCCTGCGTGCCGCGCTCGTAGGTGAAGTAACGGTGATCAACCGTTGCGGCCACGAGCGCGCAATGATCGAGGATGCAGGACACCAACTGCCTGGCCCGGACCTCGTCCGCAAAGCAGGACGGCGGCATGGCTTTCAGAATTTCGTCCAGCGTGATTGGCTTTGCGGAGCGATTGAGCCGTTCGACGGCTTCAGACTCCATGGTCCGGATGGTCTGTTCATCGGCCGTGCTGAAGAAATCGTTGTAGAATGTGATTCGTCCGGGGCGAAGGCCGCTCAGGAGCATCAGGATGCCGCTGATGCTATAGCCGCCCGCGACGGGTTCCCCGTTCAATGCAGCCAGATCGGAACAGGTGGCGGAAGCTCCGCGCGCCTTCAACAGGCCCGTGAAGAAAATATAGAACGGCTCCAGGCAGACCGCTGCGATTCGGCTCTGCAGTTTTTGAATGGCTGTCTCCTGGATCTGGCGGACTCGCTCGCGCGTCTTGTGCTCTGCGTCGCCGATTTCCTGCAGCGTCGCGCAGTTCCTTACCCCGTTCAGTTCCTTGAGATCGAGTCCGTAACGGGCCGTGATGACCCTCATTTCGGGCCCGTCCAGGAAGAGGGGAAGGAGCTCCCGGATGCTGTTGAACGACTGCTTGCCCTGCTCGATCTGGGCGCACAGCTTAAAAAAGGAACGCACGTGATTGAGGGAAATGCGCCCCAGGCTGTGCAAGGCAAGGAGATCGTGATCCGTCTGGGCCCGCAACTGCCCAACCGTTGCCACGCCAGCAGGCCGAACGCTGTTGACCACTCGCACGGGAAGCCCGGACCCATCCACAGGCCAAGAGTCGATTGTCTCCCTGCCGACCGGCGCGACATTCAGCATAAACGCTCCTTGAGCAACGGGAAAAATATGGATTCACGCTAAAATACGTCTGGAATTCTGTCAAGAATTTATTGTTGTGAATGAGCGATCCACGGTCCGCGAATGTGCGGATTCATGGCGAAGAAGGACTGTTGACTGACCATGGGTCATTCGGTACTGTATGCGCTCCGCTGAAAACGCGGCGTGGCTTTCACGAAGACAGTAAACCATAAAAATCAGGAGGATAAATCATGGCAATCAAGATCGGTATTAACGGTTTCGGCCGCATCGGCCGGTTGGTGTTCCGCGCGGCGGTCGAGAACCCGAACGTCGAAGTGGTCGGGATTAACGACCTGTTCGACTCCAAGCAGCTGGCGTACATGCTGAAGTACGACACCCTGCATGGCCATTTCCCGGGCACCGTGGAAGCGGTCGATGGCGCGCTCGTCGTCAACGGCAAGAAGATCCGTCTGACGGCCGAGAAGGATCCGGCGAACCTGAAGTGGAACGAAGTCGGCGCGGAGTACGTCTGCGAGTCGACGGGCTTCTTCCTCGAGAAGGCCAAGGCGGAAGGGCACATCAAGGCCGGCGCCAAGGTCGTGGTCATGTCCGCTCCGTCCAAGGACGACACCCCGATGTTCGTGATGGGCGTGAACCACAAGAACTACAAGGGCGAGCAGTTCGTTTCCTGCGCTTCCTGCACGACCAACTGCCTGGCGCCCGTGGCCAAGGTCCTGAACGACAAGTGGGGCATCGTCGAAGGCCTGATGACGACCGTGCACGCGACCACCGCGACCCAGAAGACCGTGGACGGCCCGGGCGGCAAGAAGGATTTCCGCGGCGGCCGTGCCGCGGCAGGCAACATCATTCCGTCGTCCACCGGCGCCGCGAAGGCCGTGGGCAAAGTCATCCCGGCCCTCAAGGGCAAGCTGACGGGCATGGCGTTCCGCGTCCCGACCCTGAACGTTTCCGTTGTCGATCTGACCGTGCGCCTCGATAAGGCGCCGGGCGCCGATGCGGAGTCCGCCTACAAGGCGATCAAGGACGCGATGAAGGCCGCCTCGGAAGGCGAGCTGAAGGGCATCCTCGGCTACACGGAAGAGGAAGTCGTCTCGTCCGACTTCAACCATGACAAGCGCACGTCGATCTTCGACGCCGGCGCGGGCATCATGCTGAACTCCAACTTCGCCAAGATCGTGTCGTGGTACGACAACGAGTGGGGTTATTCCAACAAGCTCGTCGACTTCATCGTTTACATGTCGTCGGCGAAGTAGCGGATTGTTGCGGCAGGGCGCGGGGTGAAGTGCGAGCTTCATCCCGCGTCCGCTGCGTTCTGTGATTCGACCCTTGACGCTCGACGCTTGGGAGTTCGATCCCCAAGCGTCAAGGGTCCAGTGTTAAGTGTCTGAGGTGGAGGAAGCCAATGAACAAGAAAACTGTCCGCGATGTCGACTTCAAGGGCCGCCGCGTCCTTTCCCGCGTGGATTTCAATGTGCCGATCAAGGAAGGGAAAGTCGCAGACGATACCCGCATCACGTCGGCAATCCCCACCATCAAGTACATCCTCGACCACGGCGCCTCGCTGGTCCTGATGAGCCACCTCGGCCGCCCGAAGGGGAAGGGCTACGAAGCCGACTTCAGCCTCAAGCCCGTCGCCGCGCGCCTGCAGGAGCTCCTCGGCAAACCCGTGAAATTCGGCCCCGACTGCATCAGCGCCGAAACGATGGCGATGGCCAGGGACCTGAAGGCCGGCGAAGTGCTCCTCGTCGAGAACACGCGCTTCTATGCGGACGAGGGCAAGGCCAAGGTCAAGGACGACGCGACGGAGGAAGAGAAGAAGGCCGCGAAGGCGGAGATGAAGAAGAAGCAGGCCGAACTGGCCGAGAAGCTGGCGCCCCTCGGCGACGGCGAGATCTTCGTCAACGACGCGTTCGGCTCCGCGCACCGCGCGCATTCCTCGACGTCCCTCGTCTGCAAGTTCTACAAGCAGAACGTGGCCGGCTTCCTGATGGAGAAGGAAATCGATTACCTTGGTCGCGCGCTCGAGAAACCCGAGCGGCCGTTCATCGCGATCCTCGGCGGCGCGAAGGTCAGCGACAAGGTCAACGTCATCACCAACCTGCTGACCAAGGTCAACTCGCTGATCATCGGCGGCGCGATGGCGTACACGTTCTACCGCGCGAAGGGCATCCCGACCGGCAAGTCGCTGGTCGAGGAAGACAAGATCGACCTCGCGAAGGACATCCTCGCCAAGGCGCAGGCGGCCAACGTGAAGCTGCTCCTGCCCGTCGACAACGTCATCGCGGACAAGTTCGACGCCGCGGCGCAGACGAAGACCGTGGGTGAGGCGATCGACGACGGCTGGATGGCCCTGGACATCGGCCCGAAGTCCGCGCAGATCTTCGCCGACGAAATCAAGAAGTCGAAGACCGTCGTCTGGAACGGCCCGATGGGTTGTTTCGAGATGAAGCCGTTTGCCGCGGGCACGCTTGCGGTCGCGAAGGCGATTGCCGAGACGAAGTGCCTCAGCATCGTCGGCGGCGGCGACAGCGTGAGCGCGGTCAACAAGAGCGGGCTGGCGCCCAAGATGACCCACATCAGCACCGGCGGCGGCGCGAGCCTCGAGTTCCTCGAAGGCAAGCAGCTCCCGGGCGTTGTGGCGTTGACGGACAAATAAGCGGTTCACGGTTCAGAGTTCAGGGTTCCCGGTTGGAGGCTGCCGTGATCGAAGGCCACACAGCCGAAACCCTGAACCGGGAACTCTGAACTGAGAACAGTCGTAAGGCGTATGAAAGGAAGAAAATGAGAAAGCCCATAGTGGCCGGCAACTGGAAGATGAACAAGACCGTTGCCGATGCGTTGAAACTTGTGGATGGAATCAAGCAGCAGCTGAAGGATGAGTCGAAGGTCGACGTGGTCCTGTGCCCGCCGTTCACCGCGCTGGCCGCGGTCGGAGAGGCGATCAAGGGCACGAAGATCGACCTCGGCGCCCAGAACATGCACGCGGAGAAATCCGGCGCGTTCACGGGCGAAGTCGCCGCGGACATGATCCGCGAGCTCGGATGCCACTACGTGATCCTGGGCCACAGCGAACGCCGGCAGTATTTCAAGGAGTCCGACGAGATCGTGAACAAGAAGGCCAAGGCCGCGCTGGCCGCCGGCTTGATCCCGATCGTCTGCGTCGGCGAACTGCTCGCCGATCGCGAGGGCGGGAAGACCGAAGCGGTCGTCGGAACGCAGGTCCGCGGCAGCCTCGCGGGGCTGAGCGCGAACGACATGCTCAAGACCGTCATCGCGTACGAGCCCGTCTGGGCCATCGGCACGGGCAAGACCGCCTCGCCGGCGCAGGCGCAGGAAGTTCACGCGTTCATCCGCAAGGTGCTCAAGGAAATGTTCGACGAAACCGTCGCGCAGTCGGTCCGCATCCAGTACGGCGGAAGCGTGAAGGCGTCCAACGCGAAGGAGCTCTTCGGCCAGCCGGATATCGACGGCGGGCTGATCGGCGGGGCCGCTCTTGAGGCGCAGTCGTTCATCGATATCGTTCGCGGCGCATTGTAACCAGGGAAAGGGAAGTGTTATGAGCATTGTGCAGTATTTGCTGATCGCCGTAACGGTGATCTCCAGCATCATTCTCCTCGTCCTCATTCTTCTTCAGAAGACGAAGTCCGACGGCCTCGGCCTTGCCTTCGGATCGGGCGTGGGCGAAGCGCTCTTCGGGTCGCGCGCCGGCAATGTCCTGAGCAAGCTCACGATCATCTTCGCGTGCGTGTTCCTGGCCTCGACCCTCCTGCTGAGCATCCTGTTCGCGGGCGGCCGCGGGCGGTCCCTGATGGGCCGGGAGAGAGGCGTGATGGCGGGACAGGCCCAGCCGCAGCGGGCTCCGGCGCAGGCTCCTTCGGGAGTCCAGCCGGCAGCTCCCGAGCAGGCGGGCGGCGCACCCACGCTGCCCGGCGCGTACCTCGGTGACCAGCCCCAGTCTGAAGCCGCTCCGGCGGAAGCTCCGGCACCGGTAGCCGCTCCGGTCGAAATGCCGGCTCCTGCTGCCGCTCCGGCTCCGGTTGACACCCCGGCGCAGTAGTTTGGCTTGTGGGCGGGGTTCCGCCCCGCCCATGCCTGATGAAATGAAACGAGCCCGATCAAACCTCCTGTCCATCGCAGGAGGTTTTTTCTGTCTCGCGGTCCTGCTCGGTTCCGGCTGCGGCCGCGGCCAGCTCGAGGGGGAGGGCACCCCCGGCGAGATGGTGTACTTCGGCGAGACGTCCAAGATTCGCGGCTTCGACCCGATCCGGGCCGGCGACGTTTCTTCCGCGCTCGCCGCCAGCAAGGTCTTCGAAGGGCTGCTTCAGTATTCCTATCTCGACCGCCCGTACCGGGTGGAACCGCTGCTCGCCGAATCCATGCCCACGGTGTCGCGCGACGGCCTGACTTACACCTTCAGAATTCGCAAGGGCATCCACTTCCAGGACGATCCCTGCTTCAAGGAAACCGGCGGCAAGGGCCGCGAACTCGTCGCCGAGGATTTCATCTACTCCATGAAGCGCATCGCCGACCTGAAGAACGGCTCGTCGGGCTACTGGGCGTTCAACGACCGCATCGTCGGCCTGGATGCGTGGCGCGAATCGACCGGCGGCGAAGCGCCGTCCGACTACGCCGCGGAAGTCGAGGGCCTTCGCGCCCTGGACCGCCACACCCTGCAGATCAAGCTGACGCGGCCGTACCCGCAGCTGTTGTGGATCCTCACGATGCACTACAGCTTTGCCGTTCCGCGCGAGGCGGTCGAGTTCTACGGCAAGGAGTTCGTGAATCATCCCGTCGGCACCGGGCCGTACATCCTCAAATCCTATCGCCAGAACTACCGCTACGAGTTCGTGAGAAATCCAAAGTGGGCGGAGACCGGTCGCGGCGACCGCTATCCCGACCGCGCTCCGCCCGGCACCGATCCGCAGCTTCTCGCGGACGCCGGCAAGCCCGTCCCGTTCATCGACCGCATCATCCAGTACGTGATCGAGGACTCCACGACCGAGTGGCTGATGTTCCTGACCGGCCAGCTCGAATCGTCCGGCGTCTCGCGCGACAACTGGGACGCGGTGATCACGCAGGACAAGATGCTCGCCGGCGAGCTCGCCGCGCGCGGCATCCGCCTGCTCTCGTCGCCGACCCTCGACCTGTTCTACATCGGCTTCAACATGGACGACCCGGTCGTCGGCAAGAACAAGAAGCTGCGGCAGGCGATGACCTGCGCGTTCAACACGGACGAGTACATCCGGTTCTACAACAACCGCATCGTCCGTCCGAAGGGCCCGATTCCGTCCGGCGTATCGGGCTACTCGGACCAGCCGTCGCCATTCCCGTTCGACCTTGATCGCGCGAAAAAATTGCTGGCCGAGGCCGGTTATCCGGACGGCAAGGACCCCGCGACCGGCCGCCGGCTCCAGCTCACCCTGGAGCTGGGATCCGCGGAGAATCCGGAGTTCCGGCAGGCGGCCGAGCTGTTCGCGAACTTCATGGAAAAGATCGGGGTCGTCATCAAGCTGAGCTACAACAACTGGCCGACGTTCCTCGAGAAGATGGAGCGGCGGCAGGCGCAGTTGTTCAGCCTCGGCTGGGTGGCGGATTATCCCGACGCGGAGAATTTTCTCCAGCTGTTCTACGCGCCGAACAGCTCGCCCGGCCCGAACCACGCGAACTACAGCGACCCCGCGTTCGACAAGCTCTACGAGCAGATCCGCGAGATGCAGGACACGCCCGGGCGCACGGAGCTGTACCGGCAGATGTCCGACATCGTCGTCGAGGACTGCCCGTGGATCTTTACGATGAACCCGCTCGCGTACGGCCTCCAGCACCACTGGCTGAAGAACTACGTGTACCACGATTTTCCGTATGGGATGATCAAGTACTACAAGGTCGATGGGGAGGAGAGGGCGAAGTGGAAGGCGGAGTACGGCAAAAGATGAACGCCGAACTTCGAACGCCGAACGCTGAACGCCGAAGTCACGGATTCCGGACTTCGACGTTGGACGTTGGACGTTCGAAGTTCGACGTTCAGGGGTTGCGATGCTGATATATATTTCCAGGCGAATTCTCCAGATGCTCCCGACCGTCCTCGGGGTCATCCTCATCACCTTCATCCTCTTCAACGTCGTCGGCGGCAGCCCGGCCGCGATGACGCTGGGCCGGCACGTCACGCCGCAGGCGCTCGAGGAGTTCGACGAACAGCGCGGCTTCAACAAGCCGCTGTTCTTCGGCTGGTGGACGAAGACCCGCGCGCTCGACGACGAGGCGTTCCGGAAGACCCCGGGCGCCGAATCCGTTGAGCAGGGCTTCATTCGGATGACGAACGGCGCGTACACCGTGCCTCTGGCGTTTTCGCTGCGGCCGAACACGACCTACAGACTTGAAATCGAATATCGGATGGCCGACGGCGCCTCCGTTTTTCCAAACATTGGAAAAAATGCGCTGGAATTTTCCAAGGATTGGAAAAAAACGGAGCTGATTTTCCAAGGATTGGAAAAAACGTCGGCGAAGGACCTCGTGTTCAAGGTCGACGGAACTCTGGAGGTCCGCGAGCTTCAACTGCGCCGGAAGATGGCGAACCCGCTGGATTCGCAGCTGGTTTTCTTCCTGAAGCAGATCGCACGTTTCGATTTCGGGATGTCGAGCAGCCTGAACCAGCCGGTGTCCGGCCTTCTTCTGAAGGGGATGGGCCCGTCGCTGTTCCTGATGATCCCGGTCTTCTTCCTGGAGCTGTTCCTGGCGATCGGCATCGCGCTGATCTGCGCGTTCATGCGGAACACGCTCGTGGACCGTTTCTTCGTTGTGCTGGCGGTCGCGCTGATGAGCATCAACTACCTGGTCTGGATCATCGCGGGGCAGTACGTGCTGAGTTTCAAGATGGGCTGGTTCCCGGTCTGGGGCTTCGCGTCGTGGGGCTACCTCCTTCTGCCGGTCCTCATCGGCGTGATCAGCGGGCTGGGCTCGAACGTGAGGTTCTACCGCACGATCATGTTGGACGAGATGTACAAGGATTACGTCCGCACCGCGTTCGCGAAAGGCGTGAGCAAGTCCGGCGTGCTGTTCAAGCACGTGCTGAAGAACGCGATGATCCCGATTGTGACGAACGTGATCACGGCGATCCCGTTCCTCTATACGGGCAGCCTTCTTCTCGAGAGCTTCTTCGGCATCCCCGGCCTCGGCTATCTCGCGGTGAACGCGGTCAACTCGTCCGACGTGGACGTGATTCGCGCGGAGGTCTTCATCGGCGCGGTGCTGTTCGTGATCTTCAATCTCATTACGGACCTCTGCTACGCATGGTTGGATCCGAGGGTGAAACTTGAATAGTCCAAAGTCCAAGGTCCAAAGTCCAAAGTCAGAGGAAGCGGGGCGTTCGCTCTGGGCGGACGCGTGGGCGCAGTTGCGCCGCAGCCGGCTGGCGATGGCGTGCCTGTTCGTGGTCCTTGTCTACACGGCGATGGCGGTCTACGGCGAGGCGGTGTACCGCGTGTGCCGGATCAAGGACATCACGCCGTCGTACCAGAAGCAGAATCTCGAGGAGCAATATCTTGCGCCGAGCCTGCCATCCAGGCACCCGATGGGCACGGACGGGCTCGGCCGCGACGTGTTTCAGCGTCTGCTGCAGGGCACGCGAATCGCCTTCCAGGTCGGCATCATCACATCGCTCATCGCGATCCCGATCGGCGTGATCCTCGGGTGCATCGCGGGCTATTTCGGCGGGAAGACGGACGACTTCATCGTGTGGCTCTACTCGACGTTCGCGTCCATCCCCGGACTGCTGTTCATCCTCGCCATTGCGATGGTCGTGGGGAAGGGGCTGTTGGGGGTTTACCTGGGGATCGGGCTGACGACGTGGGTCGGGCTGTGCCGCCTGATCCGCGGCGAGGTGATCAAGCACAAGTCGCGGCCGTACGTCATGGCCGCGAGGGCGCTGGGGCTTGGCCCGTTCCGGATCATGTTCCGGCACATTCTGCCGAACGTTTTTCACATCGTGATCGTTTCGTTCACGCTGCGTTTCCCGGCGGCGATCAGCACGGAAGTGTTCATGAGCTTCCTGGGGATTGGCGTGCAGGGCGAGCCGTCGTGGGGCGTGATGATCAGCAACGCGCGCCTGCGGCTGTGGCACGGCGTGTGGTGGGAGATGACCTTCGTCACGCTCGCGATCTTCGGCATCGTCCTCGCGTTCAATCTCCTGGGCGACGCCCTGCGCGACGCCCTCGACCCGCGCCTGAAGACGGGCGAGGTGTGATTTGTCGATCTCGCCGGGGTCCTGAAATATTGCCAGACCCATATCCGGAAAACCGGCCGCCTCGTTTCTTTCTTTCGTAGACGCGATTTCGAAATCGCGTCCACGAAGACGGAAGAAGACCGTGGTAAAAAGCCGTTGCCGAACTGCCCGTGTTTGTGTATCAATCGCACTTCTGCCTAGGTCGAAAGGAATTCGAAATGAAGGATATTGCAATCGCCAATGTCAGAAACTTCGCGCTGATGGGTCATACCGGTGCCGGGAAGACGTTGCTGGCCGATGCCATTCTTTTCAAGATGGGTGTGAACGACCGCTTTGGATCGACCGCCGACGGTTCGAGCATGGCCGACTGGACCGACGAGGAGAAGGAGCGGAAGATCACGGTCTGGGCCAAGCCTTTTGACGGTGTGTACAAGGCCACGAGCGGCCAGAAGTATGACGTGGTCATGCTGGACACGCCGGGCTACGCCGATTTCTACGGGCAGGTGGTTGCCGCCAGCAGCATTGCGGATACGGGCCTGATCGTGGTGGATGCGACGGGCGGAATCCAGATCGGCACGAACCGCGCATGGCGCCGCTGCGAGATGCTGGGGTTGCCGCGCGGAATCGTCATCACGGGGCTCGACAAGGAAAACGCGAACTTCGATGCCGCGGTGAAGGCGATCCAGGAAATCTGGGGCGCGCGCTGCATCCCGGTGGTCATCCCGTCGAAAGACGGCAAGAAGGCGGTGGATGTCCTGGCCCCTGCCGGCGCTCCGGCGGACATGGCGGACGACGTGGAGGCGCTCAAGAATTCGCTGATCGAGTCCGCGGCGGAGTCGGATGACAAGCTGATCGAGAAGTACCTTGGCGGCGAGGCGCTGACGCCGGACGAAGTGGCCGCCGGCCTGCGCAAGGCCGTGGCGGACTGCAAGCTGGTTCCGATCTTCGCGGTGGTCTCCAAGAACGACATGGGCGTGGTCGAACTGCTGGACAACGTGGGGCGGTTGTTCCCCAGTCCGCTCGACCGCGTCATCAAGGATGCGGCCGGAAATGCGGTGGATGTGGCTCCGACGGCGCCTTTCTCCGGGATGGTTTGGCGCGTGATCAACGATCCGTTCGTGGGTCAGCTCAGCTTCGTCCGTATCTACAGCGGCACGCTGAAAGCCGACAGCGAAATCTTCAATGCGACCAAGGGCTCCAAGGAGCGCATCGGCGCGCTATACTTCCTCAACGGCAAGAAGACGGAGACGATCCCCGAGGCCGAAGCGGGCGACATCGTGGCGCTGGCCAAGTTGAAGAGCACGACGCTCAACGATACGCTGTGCGCCACGGGCAAGAGCGTCAAGTTCACCCCGATCGTTTTCCCGAACCCGACGGCCGCGTACGCCGTCGCGCCGAAGACGCAGGGCGATGAGGACAAGATCGGCACGGCGCTCCATCGCGTGGCGGACGACGATCCCACGATCCGGGTCGAGCGGAACGCGGAGACCAAGGAACTGATCATCTCCGGCATGGGCGATGTGCATCTGGATGTGACGTTGAGCCGGATGAAGAAGCGGAGCAACGTGGATATTCTGCTCAGCACGCCGAAAGTGCCTTACAAGGAGACCGTGACCGCGCTGGGCGAAGGTCATTACAAGCACAAGAAGCAGTCGGGCGGCCGCGGCCAGTATGGCGAGGTCTATCTGAAGGTGCAGCCGCTGAAGCACGGCGACACGGAATGGTTCGAGGATGCCCTGGTCGGCACGGCGGTTCCCCGTAATTTCCTTCCGGCCATCGAGAAGGGATTGGTGGAGGGTCTGGCCAGGGGCGCCATCGCGGGCTACCCGGTGATCAATACGAAGGTGTCCGTGTACGACGGGTCGTCGCACGATGTGGACTCTTCAGAAATCGCGTTCAAGATCGCGTCCTCCCGCGCGTTTGCCGACGGCATGAGCAAGGCGAAG
>CALMZY010000241.1 GCA_937870865.1 uncultured Lentisphaerota bacterium
ACGGCGCGCGCCGTGATCGGTTCGAGGGGCAAATACGTTGTCGCCGGTGCCGCCATCGCGAGACTCGTGTTCGAAATCTGCAACCCGAAACTGGAGGTCCGTATCCTGGCAAGGGACGGGCGGTCCGTATCCTCGGGTGATCCCATCCTCGTGGTGAACGGAAATGCGCGCAGCATTCTTGCTGCGGAGCGCGTTGCCCTGAACTTCCTTCAGCGCATGACGGGCATCGCGACGCTGACTCGCCGGTTCGTCCTCAAGGCAAAGCCGTACGGCGTGCAGGTGCTCGACACCCGAAAGACCACGCCCTTGTTGCGTACGCTTGAGAAATACTCCGTGCTCTGCGGCGGCGGCACCAACCACCGGTTCGGGCTCCATGACCGCGTCCTCATCAAGGACAATCACCGGGCGTTCTGGAAACGGAAGAAGAAGGGCTCGCTGGCCGAAGCCGTTGCCGCGGCGCGCCGCCGGTATCCCGGCCTGCAGATCGAGGTCGAAGTCGAAAGCGAGGCCGATCTGAAGTCCATCCTGAAGGAGGCACCGGATTGGATACTGCTCGATAACATGCCGCTCGACAGGATCCGCCGCTGTGTCCGGCTCGTGAACGGGAAGAGTCGGATCGAAGTTTCCGGCGGGGTCTCTCTGGCGACGATCCGGCGCATTGCCCAAACGGGGATCGACGCGGTGTCCGTGGGGGCTATTACGCACTCGGCGCCGGCGGCGGACCTTTCCCTGGAATTCTGCGGCTGATCCGATGAACACGACGCTCATCGGTCATCCTCTTCTCTCATACGACGAGGTCACGTCCACCAACGACGTTCTCAAGGATCTGGCGGTGGAGGGCGCGGGGGAGGGTACTGCCGTGGTCGCCCGGCGGCAGACACAGGGCCGGGGTCGCCGGGGCAGGAGTTGGAGTTCCGTTCCCGGGCAGGGCGTGTATCTGTCCGTTCTGCTGCGGCCGGAAATTCCCGCCGCCGACGCCGGGCTTCTGGCCATTCTTGGCGGAGTGGCGGTCGTGCGGGCGTTGGAGCATCTGGGACTGAGCGAACTGACGCTCAAATGGCCCAACGACGTGCTCGCGCGCCGGAAGAAGATCGCGGGCATTCTCATTGAGCCCCGGATCGGAGAGGGGCGGATCGAATTTGCCGTGGTCGGCATCGGCATCAACGTTGCGCAGAAGGCTGAAGAATGGACTGATGCCTTGAAAGAAACAGCCACTTCCTGTCATATGGAGGGCGTTCTGGTAAGCTGTGACCACGTCACTCGTGCGGTTCTGGAGGAACTGGAGGCTTGGTATCCGATTCTGAAACAGCGCCAGACTGAACGCTTGATGGAGGAGTGGGTCCAAAGGGGAGGAAAAGAAGGCATTCCCGGCATCGAATGAAAGCTTCCAGAAAAAAGATCGTTGTGATCGACGTGGGCAACACGAGCACGTCCGTAGGCCTTTTCTCCCGCGGCCGGATACTGAAGCGGGACAGGATCGCCACGTCCATTCGTCTCCCTGCCCGGGTTCAAACGAAAATGGCCGGGGTGGCCGGCCGGACAACTCCCGACGGAGTCGTGCTCTCTTCCGTTGTCCCCGCCGTAAACAGGCTGTGGAAAAACGCCGCGCACAAACTGTGGCCGAATGTCCCGCTGGTCAACGTGAATCATCACTGCAAACTCGGCGTGCCGATCACGTACCCGAAACCGGAAACGATCGGCGCAGACCGGCTGGCGAACGCCTGCGAGGCAGCCCACCGGTACGGCACCCCGGTCATCGTCGCCGATTTTGGCACCGCGGTGACGTTCGACATTGTCAGCCGGAAGAAAGGCTACGTGGGCGGTGTCATCGCGCCCGGACTTGCCCTGATGTTCAGTTATCTTTCGGAGAAAACGGCGCTTCTGCCGCACATCACGCCTGGCCCGGTCCGGCACTCCGTGGGCAAGAGCACCGCGGAGGCGATGAGGCTGGGCGCGGTGTGGGGCTACCGCGGCCTTGTGCGGGAGATACTGAAGGAACTGACGGCGCGAATCGGGGAGAAGGGGATCAAGCTTTGCGCGACCGGAGGATATGCCGAATGGGTGTTGCGGGGCTCCGGGATCCCGATGCCGATTGATCCGGACCTCACGCTGCGCGGGCTGGGAAGGATTTTCGAACTGAATCGGAGAATATGAAAACTCGAATCGAGCGTCGTTTTGAATGGCTGAAGGAAAGAAAACGGAAGGGCTTTATCGCGTACATTACCGCGGGCGATCCAACCTTGAAGGCGACGGCTGAGATCGTGCTGAAACTGGAAGATGCCGGGGTGGACATCGTGGAGCTGGGCATTCCGTTTTCGGATCCGCTTGCGGACGGGCGCGTCAACCAGCAATCCGCCGCGCGTGCGCTTGCCGGCGGAACCACGCTCGACGGCGTACTGGATTGTGTCGCGGAGATTCGGAAAAGGAGCGACATTCCCATCCTGTTCTACAGCTACCTGAACCTTCTTATCGCGCGAGGCTTTGAGAACACGGTGCGCCGGATTGCCCGTTCGGGGACGGACGGCCTGCTGATCCTGGATCTGCCCGTCGAGGAGGCGACCCGGCACGCGGCGACGATGGAACAGCACCGGCTCAACAACATCTGCCTCGTGGCCCCGACGAGCCCGGAAGCGCGAATCCGCAGGATCGTTCGAGCCTGCACGGGCTTTGTCTACTGCGTGTCTCGCGAGGGCGTGACGGGCATGCAGAAGGAACTGTCGCCGGCGGCCGTGTCGTTGATCAAGACGACCAAACGGATGACGAAACTTCCCGTGGCGCTCGGGTTTGGAATCTCGACGCCGGCCCAGGCGCAGACCGCCGCGAAGGAAGCGGACGCCATTGTCGTGGGAAGCGCGATCGTGGATCGTTTCGCTTCAGAGCCGAACACCAGCCGCGGGCGTACAACTGCCGCAGCGTGGGTGAAGACGCTGGTGCAGGCCGTGAGGAGGGTGTGATGAACAAGCATTTCTTTGCCGTGATCCTGGCGGGAGGGAAGGGGGAGCGTTTCTGGCCGCTGAGCACATCGCGGATGCCGAAGCAGTTCCTGTCGCTCATCGGGGGAAAGCCGCTGCTGGCCCAGGCCATCGATCGGCTCGAAGGGCTGATCCCGGCAAGCCACATCTTCGTCATCACGAACAAGGATCTCGTGTCCATGACGCGAAAATCCGCGCCGGCCTTGCCGGCGCGGAACATCATCGGTGAGCCCTTTGGCCGCGACACGGCGGCCGCGATTGCCGCGGGCGCGGCGCTCGTCAAGCATCGCGATCCCGACGGCGTGTTCTGCGTCCTCACCGCCGATCACATCATGGGAAACATCGCGCTGTTCAGGAGAACCCTGAAGGCATGCCTGACGCGGGCCCGGCATGAGCACGTACTGATTACCATCGGCATCAAGCCGCGCGACCCCAACACGGGCTATGGGTATATCGAGGCCGAACCGGGAAGCCGAACCGTGGGAGGAATTCGGTTCTGCCGCGCCCGCCGTTTCGTCGAGAAACCGAACCTGGCCAAGGCGAGGAAGTACTTCGATTCCGGAAACTACCACTGGAACTCCGGCATGTTCGTGTGGTCCGTTTCAACCCTTGAACGTGCGTTCAAAAAGTACCGGCCGGTCTTGTGGAATCTGGTGCAGACGCTGGCCCGGTCGGCGGGCAGGGCGGGTTTCGACCGGGCGCTGAGGAACGGCTACAAGCCGTTGGAAAAGATTTCAATCGACTTCGCCCTCATGGAAAAGGCCGACAACATCGTCATGGCGCGCGGCGAGTTCCGTTGGGACGACGTGGGTTCCTGGACGGCGATCGAGGACCATATTCCGCGGAACGCCGAGGGGAACGTGCTCGTTGGCAGTTGCGAAAGCGTTCACGCGCACGACAACATCGTGCTCTCCAATGACCGTTTGACCGCGCTCGTCGGCGTGCATGATCTGATTGTGGTTCAGGCCATGGGCGTTACGCTCATCTGTCCGAAGGATCACGCGCAGGAGGTCAAGAAGCTGGTCGAGAAATTGAAGGCCAGCGGCCGGTACACCGAGGTGCTGTAGCATGGCGCGCATCCTCGGCCTCGATTACGGCGAGAAGCGCCTCGGATTCGCTCTGAGCGACACCGGCGAGATGATTGCCCTGCCGCTTCGCGTTGTAGTGTGCCGCCGTCCTGAGGACGCGCTGAAAGAAACGCTGAACGTCTGCGCCGAAACCAAGGCCGAGCGGCTTGTCGTCGGATTGCCCCTCAATATGGATGGTTCCAAAGGGCCGGCGGCCCAGAAGGTCCTTGCGTTTGTCGAAAAGATCGGCGCCCAACTGGCAATCCCGGTATGCACATGGGATGAGCGGTTGAGCACGAAGGCGGCTACCGCGGTATTGATCGAGGCGGGCACCTCGCGCCAGCGGCGGAAGGACGTCGTGGACAAACTCGCCGCGCAAATCATGCTCCAGAACTTCCTCGATGCGCAGGCGTACGCGCGCGAGAGGGACGGTCTCGCGCCGTGACACGCCAGCGCTACAGGATGGTGGTGGCGTACGACGGCGCCGGTTACTCGGGCTGGCAGATTCAGCCATCCCACAAGACGGTCCAGGGCGAACTGGAGCGGGTCCTCCACGAACTGACCGGGGAAAAGGAGCGGATTCACTGCAGCGGGCGGACAGACGCGGGCGTGCATGCGCGCGAGCAGGTGACGCACTTCGACCTGGGAAGACCCGTGGTCCTGAAGAAACTGCTGATCGGCTTCAATGCGCTTCTTGAGAAGGACGTCCGCGTGCTGTCGATCCGCAAAGCCAGGACGGACTTTCACGCGCGATTCGATGCCCAGGGAAAGGAGTACCGCTACTTCGTCTGGAATGACGACATCCTTCCTCCCTTTTTGCGCCACTACCGCGCACACGTCCGGGCTCCGTTGAACGTGAAGGCCATGAACTCGGCGGCAAAACGGCTGGTTGGCCGGCACGACTTCGCCGCCTTTTCCGCAAACCCGCACTACGAACGCGACGGGACCGTCCGGCACGTACGGTCGTTGCGAGTGTCCCGGCGGGGTCGCGACATTACGATTGTGGCGCGGGGGGACGGATTCCTCTACAAGATGGTCCGGAGCCTGGCGGGTTTCCTGATCCGGGTGGGTGTGGGGGAGTTGAAGCCCGAGGCGGCCGCCGAGATTCTCGGCTCCAAGGTCCGTACCGCGCGCGTGCCGACCGCCGCGCCGCAAGGCCTTTTCCTGTGGAGGGTTCTGTATCGCCCGATTCGAACGGCCTGAATCTTGACGAGGTCGGCAAGTTTGGGCAAGCTTCAGCGCTTATTCCGATGCAAACCGTGAAACCAGAGATTCAGATTCTGCCCTCGCTCCTTGCCGCGGATATCGGACGGCTGGAGGAGGCGTGCCTGCGTGCGGAAAATTCCGGCGCCGACGGCCTGCATCTGGACATCATGGATGGCCATTTCGTGCCGAACCTCAGCATGGGGCCCGAGGTCTCGCGCATGGCGCGGCGTGTGGTCAAACTGCCCTTGAGCACGCATCTCATGGTCACGCGCCCCGATCTGTTTATCGTTCCGTTTGTCGAAGCCGGGAC
>CALMZY010000242.1 GCA_937870865.1 uncultured Lentisphaerota bacterium
ATGCGCGCCGACGCGGGCATGGTCATCTCGGCCTCGCACAATCCATACCAGGACAACGGCATCAAGATCTTCTCCAAGGACGGCTACAAACTGCCCGACGCGGAAGAGGACCAGATTGAAGAGCTGATTTCGTCCGGCAAAATCCGGGACATCCGGCCGACGGCGAACGAAATCGGGAAGGCCAAGCGCATTGATGACGCGATGGGCCGTTACATCGTTTTCTGCAAGAACACGTTCCCGGAGGACCTGACGCTCGAAGGGATGAAGATTGTCCTCGATTGCGCGAATGGGGCGACGTACAAGGTCGCGCCCGATATCTTCTCGGAGCTTGGCGCTGAAGTGACATCCATCCACTGCGAACCGAACGGCATCAACATCAACGAGAAGTGCGGCTCGCAGCACACGCAGGATCTGTCCGCTCGCGTCAAGGAACTCCACGCCGACGTTGGCCTGGCGTTCGACGGCGACGGCGACCGGCTGATTGCGGTGGATGAGAAGGGCGAAGAGATCACCGGCGACCACATCATGGTCATCTGCGCGAAGATGTACAAGGAACGCGGCAAACTGGCGGAGAATCTCGTCATCCCGACCGTGATGAGCAACTTCGGGTTCTTCTCCGCGCTCAAAGAGCTTGGCATCGAGCACGCCGACGCCAAGGTGGGAGATCGGTACGTCCTGGAGCTGATGCAGAAGAAAGGCGCCGTGCTCGGTGGAGAAGCTTCGGGGCACGTGATCTTCCTCGATCATCACACCACCGGCGACGGTATCCTGACCGCGTTGCAGTTGCTGGGTGCCATGCGCCACTACAGCAAGCCGTTGTCCGAACTGTCCAAGCTGATGAAGTTGGCGCCGCAGAAGATCATCAACGTGGACGTGAAGAACAAGCCGCCCATCGACAAGATTCCGGAGCTGCAGACCGCGATCAAGACCGCGGAGAAGGAGCTGGGCGACAAGGGCCGTGTTCTGATCCGGTACTCCGGCACGCAGTCCATGTGCCGCGTGATGGTGGAGGGGCCCACCGAGGAAATGACGGGCCGGCTGGCGAAATCCCTCGCCGACACGGTTCGGAAGTGCATCGGCTGACCAGCCGGAGAAAGGGCGATCATGTCTCTGAAGGTCATCGTTACCCGCGATTTCGACCACATGAGCGAAGTGGCGGCCGAAGTGGTTCAGGACCGCATCTGCCGGGAGATTGCTGCGAAAGGCAAATTCGTGCTCGGGCTCGCGACCGGCAATTCGCCGACCGGCTTGTACAAGTTCCTGGCGAAGGCGGTGAACAGGGGGCACGTGACCGCCGAACGGATCACGAGCTTCAACCTGGACGAGTATGTCGGCTTGCCGGGGGAGAACGCGCAGGCACGGGCTTTGCACCGGGAGAGCTACAGCTTCTTCATGATCGAGGAGCTCGTCGGCCTGATGCGGACCAAGTTCAGTGAAACCAACGTTCCGTGGGGTTGCCTGATCGACCAGGAGAAGCTGGTGGCAGAGCTCCAGGCAAACCTGGGCGACTGGAAAGAGCAGGGGGCGTACAAGGGCAAAGCGATTGTCATCAGCCGGCAGGCGAAGTCCGAGTATCTCCGCTGGGTGCGGTCTGAAATCCTCGACGCGTACGACGCGAAGATCAAGCGGAGCGGCGGCATCGATCTGCACATCATCGGCGTCGGCGGCCGCGGGCATGTCGCCTTTCACGAGTCCGGCATTCCCTTTACCGGCAACCGCATGCTGCTGGTCAAGCTGGATGACAACACCGTCGCGAACGCCGTGACCGACGGGCACTTCGCGAAGGCGGAGGACAGCCCGCAGTACGCGATCTCGATGGGAACCGAGCTCGTCTACGAAGCGCGGTGCGTCGTGCTGCTGGCCTCCGGGAAACGCAAGGCGGAGCCGGTCGCGACGTCGCTTGCCGAGGATCCCACGGACGCCGTGCCGATCTCGTACGGGCAGGTCGGCGCGAAGCAGGGCAGGGACGTGATCTACGTTCTGGATCGCGAGGCCGCGGCCGGCGTGCTGTCCCAGCGAGCCGTGATCGAGAAACGCGGCATCACCGTGGAGGATATCAGCGATAGGTCCGCCGCCCAGCGGGTGGAGGATCTGAAGTTCACCCGCGATCCCAAGTGCGGGATGATGGGGTAGCAGTAAATCGTCCTCGTCCTCGCGCTCGTCCTCGTACTCGGTTGCAGGGCGAATCGAGACCGGATACGAGGACGACGACGAGGACGATCAATAAATCTCGTCGCCCTCTTCCCGTGTGTAGAACAGGTTGAAGTGTTCGCCGGTCCGCGCATCGACGGGCGATTCCAGAAGGTGGGCTTCCGCCGCCGCGCGGTCCTCGATCGCCGCCTTTTCCATCGCCGCCAGTTTCTCCTGCACGCCGTTCTGTTTGACCAGGTCCTTGATGGTCTGAAACAGGTCGGCGCTGCCGCACAGCATCAGCCCTTCGTTCAAAATCTTGGAGGCCACCATATGTTCGAACGTGTCGAACTTCAGTTGTTCGCGGACCCGGGCCAGCCGCTTGATGACATAGTCGATCTCTTCGCGGTGGTCGGGATGAACCAGGAGAAAATGCTTTTTCCGGTAGATCGCGTCGTCCAGTGCCTGCAGGGACTCCTCCGGGAAATCGTCCCCGGCCACCACGATGACGTCCAGGTCCGAGCCGCGCACCATTCGGCCCGTGCTTTTTTCGGGCCGCGGCACCGCGTGCGACATGTTGTAGGTGACGTCCCCGGCGATGATGAAAGTGACCTGTGCGACCAGCGTCCCGGGCATGCCGAGTTCCGAGAGGATGGAGGCCATGCTCTCCCGGGCCACGTTGGACTTGAACCGGCTGATCCGTTCAGTGTCGGCTTTCAACTGTTGTGCGCGGGCGTTGATCGCGGACTGCTGTGGCTCGAGTCCGAGGACGGTGTATGACAGAAACTCTCTTCTGACGGAGGGGGACAACCGGGCGTACCCTTCCACGGCACGGTCAAGCCGGAGGAATCGGCGGCCGATCCTTTCGAAGCGGATGTCCGGGCAACCGCGGCAGAGCCGCCACAGGGGCAGCGGTTCCATGTGCGCCTGGGCGAGAAGTTCCGCGCCGGTCAGAGGCCCGTCCCGCTCCAGGATGGCAACAAGTTCTTTTGTATTCATCGGACAAGCATCAGTTTCCAACAAGTCGGCCCGTGGCTCAAGCTTGCTGTGGCGCTCGTGATGGCGGATTGGTATTCTCTCCTTCATGTTGCGTCAGGAGTACAAATTCCCGCCGGAACAGCTTGTGGAGGCCGTTCTTCACGGCCCGGCGTCGGTCAACGATTTCCCGCGCCGCATGCGGGATCTGGTCCGGAGGGTTCTCTCCCTCGACGTCAGCCGGACCCGCGTGGTGATCCTGGGCGGTGGAACGGGGCTCTCCACCGTGGTGGGCGGCAACTCGCAGATGAAGGATTGGCCGGATCACGCGTTCGGAGGGCTGAAACGGTTTTTCCAAAAACTCGATGTTGTGGTGTGCACCACCGATGACGGCGGGTCCACGGGACAACTGGTCAAACAATTGCCGACGATCGGCATCGGGGACCTGCGCAAATCCTGCCTGTCGTTGATCTCGGCGGACCGCCTTCAGAAAACATACAGGTTGTCGCCGTCGGAAATCAGCGGGGTCGTTCGGGTCATCCAGCGAATCTTCAACCATCGTTTCAAGGGCTCGCCGGCCGACAAGCGTATCCTGCGGGATCCCCTTCAAGCCGTGCCCGCGCCGCTGCGTCGTCTTTGTCCTATGTCTCTGGCCGCCGCATTCCGCGAACTCGGGGGTTATGTCTCCGAGGGGGGGCGCGGTCCGGCGATCGAGCCGGCCGGTCATTGCCTCGGCAATCTTCTGCTGACCGCGGCCGTTTTCAAGGCGGCGCGCGGCGGCGCGCGGCAGGCACCGGATCTCTCGGCTTTGCGCCGGGGACTGGACGAGGTGGGTTCGCTGATCGGCGTGGCTCCGGGCTGTCTTCACGCCGCCACGGCCACGCCGGGCCAGTTGAAATTCCGCTATGCGAATGGCGTGGAGGTGTACGGCCAGAGCAAATCCGGGGGTGCGCGGCGGAATTTCCCCGTCGAGCGGGTCGAAGCGGAATTCGTCGCCCCGCCCCGTGTCAGTTCCGCGGCGCTGAATGCCGTGCGCCGCGCCGACCTGATCGTCTTCGCGCCGGGGAGCCTGTACACGAGCATGATCCCCGTTCTGCAGATCCGGCCGATCACCGAAGCGATCCGCGCGAACCGGCGCGCGCTCAAGATCCTTGCCGCGAACTTCTGGATTCAGGAGGGAGAAACCGATATCTCGCCCGGGAACGAGGGGCGCGGGTTCCTGGTGTCCGAGCTGATCGAGGCCTACGATCGGAATGTCCCGGGCGGTGTGCGCGGTCTGTTCCAGGTGGTGTTCAGCGCGAACCTGGAGCGCATCCCGGGCAATGTTCTCCGGAACTACGCGCTCGAAGGCAAGCGGCCGATTCATCTCGACCGCGGCCGGGTGGAGGGGATGGGCTACCAGCCGATCGAGGCCACGCTGTTCTCCCCCGAGCAGTTGAAGAGCTCTCAAGTCATTCATCACGATGCCGAGAAATTCGCGCTGTCCGTGCGCGCGCTTGTGGGCGCGCGGCGTTTTGTGAAGGGCTTTCCCGCGCGCGAGCGCGGGACCGAAGCGGCGCGGCAGGACAGCCCTATCTCCGGGGTTCGCGGTCCGATGCTCTGCGACTACCACGCCGGTGTTCGAAAAGCGCTCGCGCGCAAGGCATTTCGCCCGCGTCTGCTGGAGCGGGTCATGGCGGACCTCGTGTGGGATAACCGGGATATTCAGCTCCGGCACCTGGACTACTTCAAGGGCGTGAAAGTGGTCCGGGCCGGATCCTGGCATCGCAGCACGGAATGGGACAACGTCCTGGGCTACTTCGATCCGGACGACCGCTTCCTGAAGATTCACGAGACGCTGGTGAGGCGGCCCGAGCGGTTGCGCGAGGATTTGCTGATCGCGCTGGGCGAATCCCTGCTGGGCCGCTACATCGAGTCGCGGCGCTGGATCCAGAACCTGTCGGCGGTGCTTCGCGACGCGCGCTGCTACGAGATCCGGCTCCGTTCGGAGCGCGACCGCGGGTGTTTCCTGAACGACCGCCAGCTTCGCGACTACCTCCGCCTGGCGCGCATGGTCCCGGACCGCGCCGACCCCCTGACCTTCCGGATCACCATCAACAACAACGAAGGCTTCCTCCCGCCCGGCCTGCTGTTCGGCCTGCTCTACGCGTGGTACCTGAACAACGCGTACGGCGGCGTGATGGAGTACGAGATGTCCCTGCTCAAGTGGCCCCCGCACACACTCATTCCGTACCAGGCACAGGAGCGCGTCCGTAAACAGGCCCTGATCGCCTTCTTTCGGAACGAAGTTTTCGGCCACGGACGTTGAATCGGGGATCCGCCAGAGAACTGGCGGGGACGACGGGACTCGAACCCGCAACACACCTCGATGCCAATGATTTGCGATTTCCCTAATGAAATCGACAATTCAGAATCCCTTTGACAGCCCAAACCGTTATGACTACCGTTA
>CALMZY010000243.1 GCA_937870865.1 uncultured Lentisphaerota bacterium
GCCGCGGGATGACCAGGCGCTGGTCCTGCTCCAGAACCAGGTGAACGCGCTCAACGCGCAGGTCGCGCAGTCCATGGAAACGACGCGCGAATCGATGAACATCCGGCTCGACAAGGCCGCCCAGGTGATCCAGGGCGTAAGCGGGCAGCTGGGCCAGCTCGGCGAGGCCTCCCGGCGCATCTTCGATCTCGGCAAGGACATCTCGAGCCTGCAGGAAATCCTCCGCGCCCCCAAGCTCCGCGGCAATCTCGGCGAACTGTTCCTCGGGGACCTGCTCGCGCAGATCCTCCCCGCCGAACACTTCCGGCTTCAGCACTCCTTCGGGAGCGGCGAGACGGTCGACGCGGTCATCGCTTTGAAGGCCGGGCTCGTGCCGGTGGACGCCAAGTTTCCCCTCGAGAATTTCCGGGTGCTGGTCGCCGCGGCCGGCGAGAACGAGCGGAAACTCGCGAGGAAGAACTTCCTGCGCGACGTCCGGAAGCACATTGACGCGATCGCTTCGAAGTACATCCGGACGGACGAGGGCACCTTCGATTTCGCCCTGATGTACATCCCTGCCGAGAACGTCTACTACGAAAGTATCGTCCGCGACGACGAGTTCGGCAGCGAGATGTCGCTGTTCAACTACGCGCTGGGCAAGCGCGTGATCCCCGTGTCGCCGAACAGCTTCTACGCGTACCTGCAGACCATCCTCCTGGGCCTCAAGGGCATGCGGATCGAAGAGAGCGCGCGGGAAATGCTCAACCAGCTCGCGAGCCTCGGCAAGGAGTTCGGCCGGTTCGAGGAGTCGTTCCGTCTCGTCGGCCAGCACCTGGGCAACTCGCAGGGCAAGTTCGAGGAGGCCGAAAAATGGTTCGGCAAGATCCAGAACCGGTTCGGACAGATCGACGGCACGATCAAGGAGTTGGGCGGTCCGTCCGCGCCGGCTCCGCAGGAGAAATAAGCCGGCCACGGGCCACGCGATGAACAGCCATCCGTCCATTCTCGAGCGTTCCCTCTACAGGCTGCTGGCGCCCCGGCACGCCCTGCCCCAGTTCCTCATCCTCGGCGCCCAGCGATCGGGAACCACCCGTCTCTACAAATGGATGATGAAGCACCCGCAGATCCTGCCGGGGACGGAAAAGGAGATTCACTTCTTCGACCGGAATTTCCAGAACGGCGTGCCCTGGTACCAGCTTCACTTCCCCGCCCGCAAGCGGATGGGCGACAACCGGATCACCGGCGAGGCGACCCCGTATTACCTGTTTCACCCCCGCGCCCCGGAGCGCATCCGTCACGTCCTGCCTGACGTGAAGATGATCGCGCTCCTGCGGAATCCGGTGGAGCGCGCCGTATCCCATTACTTCCGGGAGGCGCACATGGGCGAGGAGGATCGGCCCATCGGGGAAGCCCTGCGGCTGGAGGAAAGCCGGCTGAAGCCCGAACTGGAGAAGATGCAGAACGACGAGTTCTACTTCAGCGAGATCCATCACCGCAAGAGCTACAAAACGCGCGGGATTTACGTGGAGCAGCTCAAGCGGTATTTCGATCTGTTCGAGCGGCGCCAGCTGCTGGTGCTCACCAGCGAGGAGTTCTTCTCGGACCCGGAAAACGCCCTGCACGTGATCTTCTCGTTTCTCGAGGTCAACGCGGGCTTCGTGCCGCCCAGAATCGTTGCCCAGAACCTGAGCGGACGGGCGCCCGGCGTCCCCGAATCCGTCTACGAGTATCTGCAGAAGTACTTCGAGCCGCACAACGAAGCCCTTTTCCAGCTGCTGGGCCGCAACCTGGGCTGGAACGCCCGCAAGTAATCCGGACTTGAGCGGACACCCACACCCCGACTATTCTATCGGCCACTCATGAGCACACCGGTCATTGCGTTCGCGAACCAGAAGGGCGGAGTCGGCAAGACGACCACCGCGATCAACCTTGCCGCCTGTCTTGCCGAACGCCGCAAGAAAATCCTGCTCATCGATCTGGACCCCCAGGCCAACGCGACCAGCGGGCTCGGCATCGAAAAGAAGGAAGGCCAGAGCATCTACCAGGTCCTCCTGGGCGACGGCCTGCTGGAACAGCTCATCAAGCCGACGCCGATCGAGCGGCTCGAGATCGTCCCCTCCGAACTCGATCTCGCCGGCTCGGAAATCGACGTCGCGCGCGCCGACCGCTACCTGCACCGGTTCACCGAGGCCGTCACGCCCGTTTCGGCGGCGGACCGCTACGACTACATCTTCGTGGATTGCCCGCCCTCGCTCGGCATCCTGACCATGAACGCGCTCGTCGCCGCGCAATCGATCCTCATCCCGCTCCAGTGCGAGTACTACGCGCTGGAAGGCCTGAGCGTCATCACGCGGCTCGTTCAACAGCTTCACGACAGCGGCGCCAACCCCGCCCTGCAGATCGAGGGCATCGTGATGACGATGTACGACATGCGCACCAACCTGTCCCAGCAGGTCGTCCAGGAAGTGGTCTCGCACTTCGGCGACAAGGTTTACGAAACGCTGATCCCGCGCAGCATCCGGCTGGGCGAGGCGCCCAGCTACGGCAAGCCGATCATCCAGT
>CALMZY010000244.1 GCA_937870865.1 uncultured Lentisphaerota bacterium
CCCATTTTGTGAAGCGCGGGTCGTCCCTGGATCAGGAGGCCATGCAACGAGGCAATAGCGTGTACCTGGTCGACCGTGCGATCCCGATGCTTCCCCGTCGATTGACCTCGGAGATTTGCAGCCTTCAGCCCCAGGTTGACCGCCTCGCTCACACGGTTAACGTGTTGCTGGACGAAGACGGGAACGTGCGCGGGTCTGAAACCTTTCTGTCAGTCATCCGGTCGTCAGCCCGCCTGAATTACGATCAGGTGCAGAGGCTCTTCGACCGGAAACCGGATCATGACATCCCTCCTCCCGTGCAGGATGTTCTTGCCGACATGCGCCGGCTCGCCGCGCGGTTGCGCGGCCTGCGCATGACCGGGGGCTCCATCGACCTGACGATGCCTGAGTTGAAGTGCGTACTCGACGACCGGGGAAAGGCGGTTCAGATCTACAAACGGGGTGCGGCGGAGGCGTATCACCTGATCGAGGAATTCATGCTGGTCGCGAACTGCGTTGTGGCCAGGAGGCTGCACAAGGCGCGCGTTCCGGCCGTGTACCGTGTTCATGAACCGCCGGACGATGCCCAGTGGATGAAGATGCAGTCCGATCTTCGTGCGCTCGGATTCCGGGTTTCCCTGCGCTCCAAGGACAGCATGAACAGGATCGCGAGGGAAACAGCCGCTACCCCTCGCGAGTACATCGTGCATCTGGCCATTCTCCGCAACCTCAAGCGCGCAGTCTATTCGTCAAAGCTGATCGAACATTTCGGCCTTTCTTTCCCCTGCTACACGCACTTCACCTCGCCCATCCGCCGCTATGCCGACCTGGTCGTTCACAGAATTCTCCGCTCGGTCGAAACGGGACAGACACCGCCCTATGATACGCAGGATGTCCGGCGTATTGCCGATCACACCTCGGAGACCGAACGTAACGCGGACCAGGCCGAGCAGGAGAGCATTGATATCAAGCGAATCGAGTACTACGCCGGGAAGCTTGCCTGCCAGGATAGAGGGCCGTTCCGTGGGACGGTTGTCTCGATGATTCCCCGGGGACTGATCGTGGAACTCAATGATACGCTGCAGCAGGGACTGCTTCCGTTCTTTACCCTGCCCGACGATGTCTACGTCTTGTCGAAGGAAGGCAATTCGGCCGTCGGGCGACGAAGAAGGAAGACATGGACGCTGGGCGACCCGGTCTCCGTGTATCTGGCGCGGGTGGATACGACACGGCGGCTTGTCGATTTCTTCATCCCCGCGGACGAGCCGTCCCGCACCGCATCCGGGCGAAAGAGAAAATAAGCCTGTTCAACGGATCATGTAGATGAGCTTCTTGGTCGCGCCCTCGCGTTCGATATCCAGGACAAGAGCGCTTACGCGGTTCTTCACAAATTCGCTGATGAAGTACTCTGCCCGCCGTTGGCTGACCATGTTCATGGAATTGACCTTCCGAACGATATCGCCGTTTTGCAGGCCGGTGGCCCTGAAGAAGTCCTGCTCGCCTTCCGGGTCCACGAGGTATCCGGCAATGACCCCTTCCCTGTAATCGGGTTTCATGGAGACATACAGCGAGGCAACCCGTTCCGGGTCGTCCATGACTTCACGGTAGTACTGCATCAATGCGTCGCGGCTCAGAACCCATCGCCCCTCCCCCACCCGCTTTCCAAAACGATTGACCTCGAGGCTCGGCGTTTCGACGGAACCAGCCCCTTCGGAGGCTGCGGACGACAGTTGGTTGCTTCCCGCCCGACTGCCGGCAAAACTGAGCCACAACTCCTCTTCGCCGCCCGGCCCCCGAAGAACAACCCGGTCGCGCAAAATACGCGTGACCCTGGCGTCACCCAGGTCATCGCCCTCAGACACAAGGCACTGCCCCTTCTTCTCGATATCATCGAGAATCGCCTTGCAGTAGCTGTTACTGGTGTCGCCGGCATCCCCGAATGCGAAGAAGGTGCCTGCCAGACGAAATCGCGCCGCGAGGGGTCCTCCTTTGGACGGCGCTGCGCCGGAATGAAGCGACTGAAAGACGGACCATGCACCCTCGTCGATCCGAGGTGAAGCAGGCCACTGGACATTCCCCGCTGACGCGGGATTCCCCTGGGTGGGGCGCGGCAAGGAGAGGAAGAGCAACGCGTACGCGCACAAGACCGCGGCGCCGGTCCCGAGGACTGTTCCACACGCCATTTTCAACGTCATTCCCGTGGACAAGCGCGACATGTTTCGAAGAAATCGGACCCGCATTCAATTCAACAAGAACGGATGACCGGCTATCGATGAACCGAGGATGTAAGCCGGATTCTGTTCCCCGTGCTGGGGCCGGTCATTTGTCTGTCCCCTTGTGAGGGACTCGTTGCGATCAACCCGAAGCTTACCCCTTGCGCCGGCGAACCGACGCAAAGGACGAGGCGGGCCACCTCACGCTTCCTATTTGATCTTGCTCCGGATGGGGCTTGCCATGCGGTCTTCCTTGCGGAAAACCCGGTGGTCTCTTACACCACCTTTTCACCCTTATCCCGACCACGCCGCAAGGCGCATGTCGGGACGGTTTATTTTCTGTGGCGCTTTCCATTCCCTTTGATATGGCAAAGGGCTTCCCCCGACGACACGGGAGACATCCTGCCCTGTGGAGTCCGGACTTTCCTCTCCAGAAAAATCCGTTGCGGGATCTCTCCGGAGCGACCGAACCCTCGGTCCATCGATATCCAAAGAACTGGGGGGAATATACGCGATCAGGGCTGCCAGTACAATATCCGGCTGCAGAAACTGCATTGTGTCATGGCCAGGCCCTTCTTGGCTTCATGCACAAGGTGCGGAGGCAGCTTCATATGGCAACCGCCGCAGGCCGCATAATCGCCGCTGGCCGCTTTCTCCACGCGGACGAGGGCGTAATCACCCGTCCGCTTGAAAATTCTCTCGTACCGGGAAAGCCACGCCGGATCGATGTCGGAAGCCAGGGCGGTGCGGTCCACCTGCAGATCGTGGATTTCCGCCTGGATGTTGGACAGGCGCTTCTTGAGTACATCCTCGTCCTGATTCGCCCGGCCTTCCTCCAGCTTCAAGTCTTTCTCGCGGTCGGCGATCATCTTGCGCAGGTTTTCAGCCTGTTCCATCAAGGACAATTCCTGGTCCTCAAGTCCCCGGATCTCTTTCTGGACCACGCCGATCTCGCGCTCCAAGGCCCGATACTCGTCGTTGTTCTTGATTTGAAACTGCTGCTCCCTGAACTTCGCGATCTTCTGCTTGCACGTGTCGATCTCGACTTCAACCTGCTTGATCGCCGCGGCGTTCTTCTTCACCTCGTCGTGAGACGCCTTCATGGACTCGCGATGGGCATTCAGTCTCGACTCGATTTCGTGCGTATGCGCGGGGAGGTCTTCCGTTTCGCGCATCAATTGGGCAATTTTCCTGTCGCGATCCTGGATGATCAAAAGCCGCTCGATGATGGTGGACACTCGTATTCTCCAATATGAACACTCTCAACAAAAAACGGCTGCAGTCTAGTGGTCTTGCGGCTGCAAGTCAACAAAGGTGAACCGCGGGTGGCGGGTCAATTCGTCTGAAGGACCGCTGCTTGCGACAAACCAGCCGATGAGGCACGCGGGCCGTGTTTCAGCCAGTCTCACGGAAGGGTCGCAGTCGGTCCTGTTTTCGACTGACTCGTTGCGCGAATGCGAAGAGCCAGTTCCAGGAGGCTGTGCCGTGCCAGGGGTTGTTCATCTCTTCGGCCCAGGCGGTCAAACAACAGACGCCCTGCCTCGCGGCCCAGGTCGATCATGGGCATTCGCAGCGATGTCAGCCCGAGAATCGCGGAGGAAGGATCGTCGTCGCATCCGGTCACTGCGACGGATTGAGGAACGTCGATACAGCTTTCCTTCAGGGCCTCAAGGATTCCAAGGGCGGCAAAATCATTGCACGCCACGAATGCATCCGTTTTCCGTTCGCCTCTCTTCAGGTAGTCGAGAACAGCGGTTCGTCCGCCCTCCATGGTCATGTTCGTCTGGATGGCTTCGCCCTCAAGACCAGGGTGATCGGCGATGAACTGGTTGAAGGCGCGAAACCTCTCAACGGCATCGTAAATGTCGTGCGGACCGGCAATGTGGGTGAAGCGCTTGTGCTTCTGATCAACGAGGTGCCGCATCAACTCGTTGATGCCCTTGTGATTATCCACGGTGACGCTGTCGACGCGTTCCCATCCTTGAGCAAGCCCCTGCGGGCGGCTCGAACAAAGGACAATCGGAATGTCGTCCGGCCGGACGCGTTCTGAGAAGATGTCCAGAGGCGGAGCGATCAAGATCACCCCGTCGACGCGTCCGCCCGCCGCAAGGTTTTTCCACAGATCGATATAATCCTTTGTTCCGTGGGCGAACGACGAAAGCAGGTGTCCTTCATGCTGGCCGGCCACCTGGTCAATGCCCTTGATCACTTCGGCGTAGAACCCGCTGTTGATCTCGCTGGTCAGCACGGCGACAAGACCGGTTCGGCCTCCCGCGAGCCCCTGCGCGAAAAGGTTCGGGCGGAATCCCTGCTTCTGAATCACCTGGTTGATCCGCGCGCGCGTCTTGGGTGAGACGCTGGGATGTTTCGTCAAGACGCGGCTGACCGTGCTCTTGGACGTGTGAGCCATCTTGGCGATCTGGCGGAGCGTGATGGTCTTTGTTGTTCTTCTCATGCGCGTCGCCCTCGGTTGTTCAGCATATTGTGGGATCGCTTCCGTGGACCGTGCATCATTTTCAACTTTTCGCTTTGAGGTACAAGGAGATTGTTGTGATTTGCGCGCCGGCGCAGGGAACGGTCCCCGCACGACGGGTCAGACGCCGGCATGCAGATTTGTCCGGTTCGAGCCGGCTCATTGCGGGGGCGCCGGTTCCTGGGTAATCATCTCGACCTGATCGATGCAGATGGTTGCTTCAATGGCTTCACGGTAGTTGAAAACCTGAACGCCAATATCCTGAATGCAGGTGAGGTCTGAAATTGTCTCGCTGGAGATCGACACCTGCTGCCAGCCCGGTTCCAGCCCCTTTTTTCTTGGCCCCTCCACCCATTTCCAATCCTTGCCGCAACGGACAAACATCAGCATGTCCCAGTTTGCCCTGCCTTTTGGAATGAACACCCACGCGGAGAATCCCCTGAAGCCGTTGGTTGAAACGTCCATCGGGAACCCCTCTTTGACCCTGCACTGCAGGCCGTTGAAACTCTTGGAGAACGAATGCGTGAATGCAATGGATTGTTTCCCGTGCCTTGCCTGCGTCGTGCACACCTGAACCGGAACCGGCCTGACCGATTCGTTCTCCCATCCTTCAGGCCCGTCTTCGAAGTCATAGAGAATCGTGCTGCCGGCCTGAAGTTGCGGAACCGGCAATGCAAGAACACACACGACCGCAAGGAGGCGAGCGTACACGCCTACGAAACGAACCCCGCTTTTTTGAGAGCATCCCATGTGACCCCTCCCTGTTGGGACTTTCCTTCCATCACCCGGCGAGAGTACTTACCCAGGACATCCGTTTCCACATTCACCTCGGCTCCCGTGGTCAACTCCGAGAAAGCCGTGCTTTCCCACGTGTGAGGAATAATGTGCACGGTAAAGACGTCGTCCTTCAGATCGGCAATCGTGAGACTGACTCCGTCACACGCAACCGATCCCTTGGGAACCATGTCTTTGAGAAGTTCCTCGCCGCAGGAGATCTCCAGCACGCGGTCTCTTGCGATTCTCCTGACATTTTTCACCTGCCCCACCCCGTCGATATGACCCGTGACGATATGACCTCCAAGAGGGTCGCCGAGCCGAAGTGCGCGCTCAATATTCAGGCGTTGCCCAATCTTCCTTCGGCCCAGACCGCTTCGCTCGAACGTCTCGCGAAGAACATCGAACTGCAGGTGGGAGTCATTGAACTCGACAAGAGTAAGGCACACGCCTTGGACGGCGATGCTTTCCCCCCGTACACAAGGCGGACCTTCGAGGCATGCCTCAACAACCAATCGTCCCGAACCGGACGACATCTCGACCCGGGACAACCTGCCCATTTGCTGAACCAGTCCAGTAAACATTTGAGCCTCTATACCGGTATGGCCCGGATCATGAAGTCCTGTCCCGCCGGTTCGCACGACACAAACTTGATCCGCGGATGAGCGCCCAGGAGCCAGCCCTCCCCCCCCACAGCACCCAGAGAACGCGCGCCCCCGATAATATGCGGTGCCACGATAAAAAGATACTCGTCAATGGCGTGGGCGCGGATCATTGCCTCAGCCAACTCCGATCCGCCTTCGCACAGCACATGGAGAATCCCCTTCCGCCCCAGTTGACGCAAAACGGATGTCAGCCACACTCGGCCGCGCACTTCCGGAACAACCAGAACATCTGCACCGGCCCTTCTTATCCTGGCAACGGCCGCGGCAGGGCATCGGCCCGATACGACAACCATCGTTTGATTCACGGCGTTGTCGGTCAGGATTCTTCGAGCCGCGGGGATGTTTCCGCCTCGGGCGAGTACAATTCGCCAGGGCTTGCGCCCGCGGTCAGGACGTGGGAGCAAACTCGGATTGTCCATCCGCACCGTCCCGGCGCCCACAAGTACCGCATCCACGCGGCGGCGGAGTTCATGCACTTTTCTTCGTGCTTCCGGGCCGGTAATCCATTTCGAGTTCCCCTTCCGGTCCGCAATCTTACCGTCCACGGATATGCCGAGTTTGAGAGTCACCAAGGGCAGCCCGCGTGTGATCCAGCGGGCAAAGGGTGCGATCAAAGTTCTGCCTTCCTCTTCGCAGACCCCTTCGACCACGGAAACGCCTTTGCGGCGAAGCAACGTGAGCCCGCGGCCTGAATGTTCTGGGTTGGGATCGCGGACGCAGATCACCACCCGCCTGACACCCGATGAAAGAATCAAATCCGTGCACGGCGGTGTTCGTCCCCACGTCGAACACGGCTCCAAGGTGACATACAGCGTGCAGCCCCTGGCTTTCGATCCCGCCTTGCCGAGGGCCACGACCTCCGCGTGAGGCCCGCCTGCCTTGCGGTGATACCCCTCCCCCACGACCTTGCCCTGGCTGACCGCAACGGCGCCAACCGGCGGATTGGGCCGGGTCAGGCCCTCGCCCCTGCGGGCCAGTTGAAGGGCCCGTTGCATCCAGGCTTCATCCATCTTCGATGGAGTGATCCGTGTCATGTCGTTGTCGTCGGAACCTCTACGTTCATCAGGGCGCTGACAAACTGATCGGGATCAAACGGCACCAATTCATCCATTTTTTCGCCCAGCCCGACAAAGCGGATTGGCAGCCCCATTTCCCGGCTGATGGAGAAAACAAAGCCCGCCTTGGAGGATCCGTCCAACTTGGAAACGATCACGCCCGTCAGAGCGGTTGCCTCATGGAAAACCTTTGCCTGCATCACGGCGTTCTGGCCCAAGGTCGCATCGAGCACAATCCATGTTTCGCGGGGCGCGCCGGGCACGCGTTTGGCCATGGCGCCACGAACCTTCTGGAGTTCCTTCATCAGAGGCTCCTTCGTGTGCATTCGCCCGGCTGTATCGACAATGACCGTGTCCCGTCCCCGCGCCATGGCCGCGTCCAGTGCGTCGTACGCCACGGCAGCCGCATCAGCGCCTTGCGCCCCGGCCACCACGTCGCAGCCGACCGTTTCTGCCCAGAGTTTCAGTTGATGCGCACCGGCCGCGCGAAAGGTGTCCGTCGCGGCGAGCAACGGATTCCGCCCCTGTTTCATCGCCAGGTGAGCGAGTTTGGCGCACGTTGTCGTTTTTCCGGACCCATTGACCCCCACCACCAGGACGGAGAACGGATCCGATTCCACGGGCCATGAAAAGGAATCCGATGCACGCAGAGATTCCACGAGGACTTTTTGAAGCATCTCCTTCTTGGAAACCCTCAAACCGCCGTATGCCTTGTCGAGGTCTTGAATCAGCTTCGACACCAACGGGGCAGGCACATCCGCAAGCAGCAGCGTTTCTTCCAACTCCTCGAGCGAGCCGCCGTCGCGAGGCGCCCCGGGCTTGATGAATCGGGAAATGGCGCCCGCTATCGTTCGGCGTGTTCGGGCCAGCGCGTCGATCCAGGTGACCACGTCACTTTCCCTCTTTTGCCGCCGCTGACCGGCCCGAAGCGGCCGCGCGGGCAGGCCGGTCCTGTTCCTTGCAGGCGCGATCAAGAATTCCGTTGACGAACTTCCCCGATTCGACGCCGCTCAAATCCTTCGCGATCTCTACCGCCTCGTTGATGGACACCACAGGCGGAATGTCGGGTCGTTGCGTCATTTCGTACAGGGCCACGCGCATGACATTGCGGTCCACGGCGCCCATGCGTTTGACATCCCAATGCTCAGCGTATTTCCGGATCAGCTTGTCGAGTTCGTCTTTCCGTCCCTCGACACCCCGGATCAACTCCTCGGCAAACCCACGCGCCTTGTCACCGCTGTCCTTGTCTCTCCAGAACTCGGCGAGGGCCGATTCGATATCGCCCTCGTTGAAGTCCCTCTGAAAGAGAAACTGGACAGCCCATTGTCTTGCTTCGTGTCGTCCGCCCATCGCGTTACACTTTCAGCGTCTTGATCAGGTTGGCCATCTCGATTGCGGATTGCGCCGCATTCCATCCGCGGTTGCCTCCCTTGGTCCCCGAACGCTCAATGGCTTGTTCGAGGTTTTCCGCCGCGACAACACCGTCGATGACCGGAATGCCGAAGTCGAGCGAAACCTGCGTCAGGGCACGCGTCAGTTGGTTGTTGATCAGGCCAGCGTGTGGAGTCGCGCCTTGAATCACAGCGCCCAACGCAACCAGCGCGGAAAACGCCCCGCTTTGAGCAAGTGCCTTGACGGCCACGGGCGTCTCATAGGCACCCGGCACCCATACGACGGAGATGTCTTTTTCAGCGGCTCCGTGCCTGATCAGGCAGTCCACGGCTCCTTGAAGCAGCTGCTTCGTCAGGAAGTCGTTATGCCGGCTGATCACGATCCCGATTTTCAGCCCCTTTGCGTCCAGCTGCCCTGCGTACTCTTTCCAACTCATGGCGTTCTCCTTTATTACAGCAGATGTCCCATTTTGATTTTCTTCGTTTCCAGATAGCGCTCATTGTGCGCGGTTGAAGGAACCACCAGCGGAATCCGGTCCTTGATTTCAAGACCATAGCCCTTCAAACCGATCATTTTCTTCGGATTATTCGTGATCAGTCGGATCTTGCGCAGTCCCAGGTCCGCCAGGATCTGCGCGCCGATGCCGTAATCGCGAAGGTCCGCCTCAAAGCCAAGATGCTCGTTCGCCTCCACGGTGTCCATGCCGTTTTCCTGAAGCTCGTACGCGTGCAGCTTCTTGGCCAGACCGATTCCCCGCCCTTCCTGACGCATGTAGAGAATCACGCCGTGTCCTTCGGCCGCAACCATGTCCATGGATGCCCGCAACTGCATTCCGCAGTCGCATCGCAGGGATCCGAACACGTCGCCCGTGAGACACTCGCTGTGAACCCGGACGAGGGCGGAAGATTTCTTCTCCGGATTCCCCATGACGAGCGCCAGATGGTGCTTGTCGTCGATCAAGGATCGGTACAGATACAGATCGAAGGTGCCCGATTCCGTCGGCAATTGAACCTTTCGCTCACACTCGACCAGCTTTTCCTTCCTGCGTCGATGGGCAACCAGGTCCGCGATCGAAACGATGGGCAGCTTGTGACGCGAGGCAAACTCCAGGAGTTCGGGAAGACGCGCCATCTTGCCGTCCTCCCGAAGGATTTCGCAGATCACGCCCGCCGGCTTCATTCCGGCCAGCCGAACCAGGTCCACCGAAGCCTCGGTGTGACCCGTTCTTCGAAGCACCCCGCCTTTCACCGCCTCGAGAGGAAAGACATGACCGGGCCGAATCAGGTCGTCCGGCGTGCTGCCGTCGCCGATCAGCACCTGGATCGTATGCGCGCGGTCATACGCGCTGATGCCGGTCGACACGCCGGCGCGCGCATCCACGGACTGCATGAAGGCGGTTCGAAAACGGTCCCCCTCGTCCACAGGCACCATACGGCTGAGCCCCAGCGCGGCAAGCCTTTCGCCCTCCATGGCCACGCAGATAAGTCCACGCCCGAACTTGGCCATGAAGTTGATGATGTCGGGAG
>CALMZY010000245.1 GCA_937870865.1 uncultured Lentisphaerota bacterium
AGACCGGCCGATCCAGGAAGAATTTCGATAGCATGGCTGGTCTCCGTTACTTTGATTCCGGTGCGGCCATCCCTGCGGGGCCCGGCATCGGTTGCGCGCTCTCCACAAACGGAATATCCTTCACCGGAACGCCGGGCCGCACTTTCATCGCGCCTTCCACGATGACCTTGTCTCCCGCCTGAAGACCCGACGCGACCAGCCACCGGTTGCCGATGGCCCGGTCCAGGGTGACCGCCTTCTGTTCCACCTTGTTCTCCGCACCCACGACCAGGACGAGCGGATTGCCCTTGGGATCGCGCGACACCGCCTGCTGGGGAATCAGAATGGCATCCTCATCGACGCCCTCCTTGAAGATCGCCCGGACAAACATGCCCGGGAGAATGATCCCGTTGGGATTGGGAAAGACCGACCGCAGATTCACCGACGCAGTGGTCGGGTCCACGGAAATGTCGGCGAACTGGAGCGTCCCCTCGACCGGATACTCCATTTCTTCGCCAAGAATCAGTTTCACGCTGTTCATCTCCGCCCCCTCGCGCTTGAGCAGGCCCTCCTTCAGCCGGCGCTGAAGATTCAGAATGACGGTCGAGGACTGCGGCACATCCACGTAAATGGGGTCCAGTTGCTGAATGGTCGCCAGGGGAACCGGCTGGTAGGCCGTCACGATGGCGCCATCCGTCACGGTGGATTTTCCGACGCGGCCGGAGATGGGCGAAACGATCTTGGTGTATCCGAGGTTGATGCGAGCCGTCTTCACCATCGCCTTCCAGACCTGCACTTCGGCCTCGGCCTGCCTCAGCGCGGCATCCGCGTCATCGAAATCCTGCTGGCTGACCGCCTTGTCAGCCAGGGCCTGCGTCACGCGCTCGGCCCGCGAACGGAGCGCCGGCAACGCGGCCTCCGCCCGGTTCAGCGCAGCCTTCGCGTTGTCGAGCGCCGCTTCGAAGGGTTCGGGATCGATCTGGTACAGGGCATCGCCGGCTTTGACATCGGCGCCTTCCGTGAACAGCCGCTTCTGGATGAGCCCGTTGACCTGGGGCCGCACTTCGGCCACGAGGGATGCGGAGGCGCGCCCCGGCAGTTCAACCGTGAGCAGCATGGGCTCCGGCTTCACGATCATGACCCCCACTTCAGGAAGCATGCCTGGCGGCCCGCCGGCCCCTTTCTTTCCGCAACCTGCGGACAACAGACCTGCGGCGAAAACTGCGACGACGGCAAGAGCCCTTACACGATCCTGCAATGACTGTTTCATGACTTCTCTCCTGTATGCTTCCAACGTGACGCAAATCCTCTAGACATTTGCCGTTCTGAACGAGAACCGACAGGTGATCCCCTCCACGATGAACTGGGCCGTACGCGCGATCCAGGCCTCCCGATCGACCTGCGGCGGGATCAGCAGCTTCTCCCACGGCGGCTTGCGGTGATGATAGACCGTGCACTGGGACATTAGGGACAAGGTGACCATGTGCACGTCCAGATCCGTGCTGCCTTCGGGCATACCCATGCGCACAATGCGTCCAATGGCACTCTTCATGGGATCGAAGAACTGCTTCTGAAGAATCGGCATCGCCGATGTCGGATCCGTACGTTCATGAGCGAGCAAGCGAGTCACCCACACGTCGGGCGGCTCGTTGTTGGTGCCGATGCGGAGGGTATATTCGACCCATTTCTTGAGGGCCAACTTCCATGACTCCGCGTCCTGGATCTCGTCGGGCATCGTGAGCAAAGGCCTCCGGAAGCCGTCGAAAAGGCTCCGGAACACTTCGATGTAGAGCTTCTCCTTGGACTGGAAATGGTAGTTCACGGCCGCGACGTTCGTCCCGGCCTTTTCGCAGATCGCGCGGATGCTGGTTCCGCGGAAACCGCGATCCGCGAAGATCTCGGCCGCCGCGCGAAGAATGCGGTCCCGCGTCTGATCCGATTCGTGCCCTTTTTGAAGTCCCTGCATGATAATTGAAACAGTTGTTTGAAACGGACGTTATAATACACACTGGATGGACGTTGTTAAGTCTTTTCTTGTCGCAGGCTGCGGGCTTGTCAGCTGTCATCGGTTCAATCATAGTTTTCCGCGTGAACATCCTGTACCTCATCGTTGCGCACAGGTATCCCCGCCAGGTTGCGAGATTGGTCGCGCGGCTTCACGGACCGGGCGTCTCCTTTCTTCTTCACGTGGACCGCCGGGCCGACATCGCCCCTTACCGAAGCGCCATCCGCGAACTGGCCGGCTCCGCCGACCTGACTTTCGCCCGCCGCCGAATGTCCGCGCCGTGGGGATCGCCGGGCATGACCGAGGCGATCCTGCACGGCTTGGAGCAGATTCTGGAAACGAGGAATGTCCCGGACTACATCGCGTGCATCAGCGGACAGGATTATCCGATTCGACGCCCCGAACGCATCCGGGAGTTTTTTGCATCGGCCGCCGGCCGGCCCCTCATCTGGTGCGTTCCTCTCGAGGAAAACCCGTACTGGACCGACAACCAGTTCTCGCGGGTGATGCGTTACCATTACTGGCATCCGTGGTCGCGCGAACTCCGCGTCTATCCGCCCGACGAACCGCCCGCAACCGTCCGCTCTCGCATGCTCCACTCCCTGCTGCGTTTCGTTTTTCCATTTCCCAAGCCCTTCCCTCCCGGCCTGAAAATCTACACGGGGACAAGCTGGTGGGCGCTGACGCCCGACGCCGCGCGCTTCCTCGTCGAACAGGCGCGAAGCCAGCGCCGGCTCTGCTTCTTCCTGAAACACTCCTATGTGCCGGAGGAACTTGTCTTCCACACCCTGCTCGCGAACTCGCCCCTGTGGAAGGATCGGCTGGACCCGCGTTTCGTGCTCTACCAGAGGTGGTCCACCAGCAAGCATCCCGACACCCTGACAATGCGCGACCGCGAGGACATCGTGAAGGCCGCCCAGACATTCCCGCTCGCCCGGAAGTTCGATGCGTCCGTCGACGAGGCAATCCTGGACTGGATTGATCAGAACCTTTTGTCGTAGACTCGAACCGCGCGATGAATTTCATCCAACACCTGAAGGGCAGGCTGAGACAGGGGTTGATCTCCCTCCTGGAACGAAGAGGCTACTGCGTAACCGCCGATGACTACCTGTGGAGCGGGGAACGGTTCCTGACCGCGGTTCTGGCCGCCCGCGGAAGCCTGTACTTCGTCCAGATCGGCGCCAATAACGGCCTCAGAAACGACCCCTTGCACGGCTGGATCATCCGCCACGTCGCCGACGTTCACGGCCTGGTCGTGGAGCCCCTGCCCGACATGTTCGAAGAGCTGACACGGACCTATCAGGAGTATCCCTCGATCGTCCCCGTCCGCACGGCCATTCACAATACCGCGCAGAGTTTGACTCTGTACCGGGTCACCCCACAGGCCGTGCCTTCGGACAAGGACTGGATGCACGGAATCGCCTCGTTCTCCCGGGAGCATCTGCTGAACCACGGAGCGCCGCCCGAGGCCATCGTCGAGGAAGAAGTTCCCTGCATGACGTTCAGCGCCCTGATGGACCGGCATCCCCTGCCGCGAGTGGACCTGCTTCAGGTGGACACGGAAGGGATGGATATGGAGATCATCCGGGCGATCGATTTCCCCTCTGACCGGCGTCCCGCCATCATTCGCTGCGAGCATCACTTGAGCGAAGGGCACACCGATTGGAGCCAGTTCCACGACTTCGCCCGTCACCTGCATTCGCTCGGCTACGAGATCCTCCTGGAACGGCACGATCTCCTCGCTTACAAACCCGAGGTCTACCTCCAGGGGATACGCGGCTGATCCGTCGGCAACCCGCTCACGACCTGCCGCCGTTGTCCGCGACGTAACGCCGATGGTGCTCCCCGTCCACGAAGAGCACATCGCTCCAGCCCGCGATACCGCTTTGGAAGTGAAAGCGGTAGAAAGCCACCAGCAAGAACCCGTGTTCGATCAGGAACCTGTACGTCTGGTCAAAAGATGGAATACCTTTGTACATGTCCGAGAAGATGACCTCGAAATAGATCTGGCGGATCGCATGCCGTGCCATGGCCCCGGACGCGCCCTTGAAGACATCGAGGTCGTATCCCTGGGTGTCGGACTTCAGGATGTCGATGGTTTCGATCGATTGTTCCCGGCAGAAATCATCCAGCGTTCTCACGGCCACCGGCGTCTTCCGGTCGACCTGTCCCCACCCGGCCGTGCTGAGTTCGAGGAAGGAACTCATGTCCGAGACCCTGTTCTCCAGCAGCTCGCGGGTTTCGTTGACCGCCCCCAGCGCGCAGTTCTAGGCAAAAACCCCGTTCCGACCCGACACGTTTTTCTGCAGCTCGCGGAACGTCGAGGGACTCGGTTCGAACGAATGAATCATGCCCGAGGGGAACACCTGCTTGAACATCCCCACCGACTGCCCCACATTCGCGCCGACATCAAAAATGACCGGACTGGGCTTCGCGCCCAGCAGTCGCTTCATGTCAGCAAAAGGATCCCTGCCCATCGCTTCGTCCGGGTCCGAGGCGATCCGCTGCACGTCATACCCCAGCCGATGGAGGGCCTGCTTGATCAGTTGTCGGGCCGCACTCATGACGCAGTTCTCCCTATCCGTCTTGAAGCCATGACTGTTGCCAGTCTGGCGCAAAAAACGTGGAAAGTCAGCCCGTAATGAGCTAGAAGTCTCGATATCCCGGAGGGGTGGCAGAGTGCCGAAGGCCGCGTTAGCCGCC
>CALMZY010000246.1 GCA_937870865.1 uncultured Lentisphaerota bacterium
GACACCGGCCTGGCCACCGTCGAAGCCCTTTTCGCGGCTACCTGCGTCCTGGGCTGCCGTGACGACTCGCTCCTGCGCCACTACCCCTGGCGCGACGCATTCCTCGCCCTCAACCGCGAACTCGTGGAACGATAGGAGAACCCGACTCATGCCATCCCCATCCGCCCACCCTCGTGATCCGCTGCACGGCATCACGCTGGAGAACATACTCAATCAACTGGTCGCGCGGCATGGCTGGGCCGAGATGGGACGCCGTATCCCGATCCGGTGTTTCCAGAACAACCCAAGCGTGAAGTCGAGTCTGACGTTTCTGCGCAAGACTCCCTGGGCCCGCCAGAAAGTCGAAGCGTGGTTCAAAGAAGAACAATCCAGGAAATAGCTCCCGGGGCGTGGTTCACGGTTCCCCGTTCACAGTTCCCGGTTGATGATGCACGGCCAGCAGTTCAGAGATGGGTCGCCGAATCCGCGTTCGTCCGCGAAATCCGCGGTCCAATTCCTCATCCTGATTCGGCCGCCCTTAGCCAATTCGGCGCAGAGGTACAGCCACGGCGCGAACTCACGCGACTCCTGAAACGGCAATATTGCCGTTTTTGCGAACATCCGATTTCACCCGCAGCCGCGCGCCGGCACCTACAAAAACGTCGCCTTTTCGCGACGTTTTTGTGAAGCGCTGTTGACTAAAAAATCCGCTTTTCCCTGTGACATTTTGTTTGTGATTTATGCCGGTTTTATGATTACGATACGCGGTCCCCGGTTCGGCGAGTACGAGTGAAAAATGGCTAAATACATTTTCATAACAGGCGGCGTTGTTTCGTCGTTGGGCAAGGGCCTGACCTCGGCTTCGCTCGGCCGCATTCTGATCAGCCGCGGATTGCACATCCGGATGGTGAAGGTGGATCCGTACCTCAACGTGGATCCCGGCACGATGAGTCCCTACCAGCACGGCGAGGTCTACGTGACCGACGACGGCGCGGAGACGGACCTCGACCTCGGGCACTACGAGCGGTTCACGGGCCAGCCGACGTCGAAGAAGAGCAACTTCACCGCGGGCCGCATCTACTGGGAAGTGCTCCGCAAGGAGCGGCACGGCGACTACCTCGGCGGCACGGTCCAGATGATTCCGCACATCACGGACGAGATCAAGGCGCACCTCCGCGCGCTGGACGAGAAAGGCGTGGACATCGTGCTCGTCGAGATCGGCGGCACCGTGGGCGACATCGAGGGCCTGACGTTCCTTGAAGCCATCCGCCAGATCGGCCTCGAGGAAGGCCGCGACAACGTGATGTACATCCACCTGACCTACGTTCCTTATATCAAGGCCGCGGGCGAGGTGAAGACCAAGCCCTCCCAGCAGAGCGTGGCGAAGCTGCGCGAGATCGGCATTGTGCCCGACGCGCTGATCTGCCGGTCCGAGGTCAAGCTGACCGACGACGTGCGCAAGAAGCTGTCCCTTTTCTGCAACGTCCCGGTGGACGCCGTGATCGAGGAGAAGGATGTCCAGCACACGATCTACGAGCTCCCGCTGGTGCTCGCCGAACAGGGCTTGGATGAGCTCATCCTCGTGCACTTCCGGATGGCGAAGCCGTCGGCCAAGCTCCAGCCGTGGCGGAAGCTGGTCGACACGATCATCAACCCGACCCGGACGGTGAAGATCGCCGTGATCGGCAAGTACTCCGAGCTGCAGGACGCCTACAAATCCATCTTCGAATCCATCTACCACGGCGGCTACGCGCACCAGGCCAAGGTCGAGATCATGAAGCTCGCGGCCGAAGAGATCGAGGAAGGCAAACACCTCGACGAACTGAAGCAGGCCGACGGCATCCTCGTTCCGGGCGGCTTCGGCACCCGCGGGGTCGAAGGAAAAATCAAAGCCATCCAATTTGCCCGCGAGAACAACGTGCCGTTCTTCGGAATCTGTCTCGGCCTGCAATGCGCGGTCATCGAATTTTCGCGAAACGTGTGCGGCCTCAACGGAGCCCAGACCACGGAGATCGACAAGGCCACCCCCCACCCCGTCGTCTGCCTGATGGAAGAGCAGCAGCTGGTCGTGGATATGGGCGGAACAATGCGCCTCGGCGCTTGGCCGTGCGCGCTGAAGAAAGGCAGCAAGGCCGCCGAAGCGTATGCCGCGGAGAAGATCAGCGAGCGGCATCGGCACAGGTACGAGGTCAACAACAAGTACCGGCCCGCCTTCGAAGAGAAGGGCCTCGTGCTCAGCGGGCTGTCGCCGGACCAGAAGCTGGTCGAGATCATCGAGCTGGCGGGCCACCCGTGGTTTGTCGCCGTTCAATTTCATCCGGAATTCAAGTCGCAACCCCTCGTCCCCCACCCGCTGTTCAAGGCGTTCGTCGGCGCGGCCATCGCCCGGAAGGAGAAGGCCAAGTCGTGAAGGCTCTGATCGCGTTGGAAGACGGGACGTGTTTCGAGGGCCGGGCGTTCGCCGGTAACGGCGAGATCTTCGGCGAACTGGTCTTCAACACCTCGATGACCGGCTACCAGGAGATCCTCACCGATCCCTCGTATCACCAGCAAATCGTCACGCTGACATATCCGCTGATCGGCAACTACGGGATCAACGACGAGGACCTGGAGTCCACGAGCCCGCACGCCGCCGCGCTCGTCGTCGGCGAATGCAGCCGGATCCCGAGCAACTGGCGTTCGACCAAATCCCTGCCACAGTACCTCGAGCAAAACGGGATGATCGGAATCGACGGCGTGGACACGCGCGCGATCACGCTCCACATCCGGTCGCGCGGCGCGATGAAATGCGTCGTGTCGACCAAGGACCTTGACCGGAAGAGCCTCGTGGCAAAAGCCAACGCATGGCCCGGCTTCATCGGCCGCGACATCGCCAGCGAGGTCAGCACGAAAGCCCGGTATCAGTGGCCCGGCCCCCACAAGGCGTACTTGGGATTTTCGAGCATCGGCGAACAGGGGCTGAAGGCGTACGACCACTACTTCCACCGCGCGCCGGATGCGCCGCGGTTCAAGGTCGCCGTGCTCGATTGCGGCATCAAGGTCAACCAGCTTCGACTCATGGCCCGGCTGGGCTGCGAGCTGGAAGTGTTCCCGATGGGAACCAAGGCCGAGGACATCCTGGCGACGAAGCCCGACGGGTTCTTCATCTCCAACGGGCCGGGCGACCCGGCCGGCGTGGCGCCCGTGGTTTCCAACATTCGGAAAATCATCGAGTCGGGAGTTCCAACCTTCGGAATCTGTTTCGGCCACCAGTTGCTGGGCTGGGCGTTCGGCGGCAAGACGTACAAGCTGAAGTTCGGCCACCGCGGCGCGAACCAGCCGGTCATGGATCTGACAACCAGCAAGGTCGAGATCACGTCACAGAACCACGGCTTCGCCGTGGACCTGAAGTCGCTCGACGAGAAACTCGTCGAGACCACGCACATCAATCTGAACGACAAGACGTCCGAAGGCATGCGGCACAGGAAACTGCCCGCGTTCTCCGTGCAGTACCATCCCGAGGCGTGTCCCGGGCCTCACGACTCTACGTATCTGTTCGAGAGGTTCATGAAACTGATGGAGACGAAATGAACCACGACTGGGTCGCCATTCTCGACTTCGGGTCGCAGTACAGCCAGCTGATCGCGCGGCGAATCCGCGAACAGCAGGTCTACTGCGAACTGATCCGGTTCGACACGCCGGCGGAAAAGCTCGCGGAGCGCAAGCCGAAGGGCATCATCCTTTCCGGCGGGCCGGCCAGCGTGTACGGCAGGGGCGCGCCGCACTGCGACCCCGGCATCTTCCAGCTCGGAATCCCGGTGCTCGGCATCTGCTACGGCATGCAGTTGATGGCCTACCAGCTTCGCGGCAGGGTCCAAC
>CALMZY010000247.1 GCA_937870865.1 uncultured Lentisphaerota bacterium
CCTTTGCCCGTTCGGACGGCGTCGAGGGAGGTTCGGTCCTGCGTTTCCCCTACGGCAGCGAGGAGCCCGCCGCGGAAAGGGCGGTGGCCAGCGCCGGGTCGTTGAGCACGTACGAACTGCCCCGTCCGCTGACGATGGAGCCGGGCGATGTGCTCCACGTGCAGCTTTGCGAGGCCGGCAAGGTTCCCATGACGAAGTTCTATGTCTATGACGGCGTGCGGTTCGACCGCTTCCAGCGCAACCGGCGCAACGACTGGAATTACGGCATCGAGTTCCACGAAACCGTCGAGACGCATCTGCAGTTCGCCAATACGAAGGCGTCGGGGCTCGGACTCGACCTGCCGCCCGGGCGCTTCCGCCTGTACCAGCAGAAGGCCGACGGCTCTCTGGATCTGATCGGCGAGGACCGCCTGCAGGCCGTTCCCTCCGAAAGCACGGCGACAGTCCTTCTGGGTCCCGCGCGCGGTGTCCGGGGCGAACGCGAACGCACCGGCTACAGCGAAGTCGTCCCGCTTCACGAATACGAGGAAAGCTTCGAAATTCGGCTCGAGAACGACTCAACGGAGGAGCTCGAGGTCCGCGTGATTGAGCACCTCTATCGCTGGCACCAGTACGAAATCGTCAAGGCCGACACGGATTACAAGGCGACGGGGCCGCAGACGATCGAGTTCCGTCCCGTGCTCAAGCCGGGCGGAAAGCGGAGCGTCCACTACACGGTGAGATATCGCTGGTAAGCCCATGCCATGATCAAGGTTGCGCCCCTTGTCCTGTGCTTCCTGGCCTGTTCCGCGGGGTACGCGGAACTGTCCTCCGAGTCCTCCATCCGCAGTACATCACTGACGCTCGGACACGGATGGGCTTGCGTCCGCGAACTCAGGTCCCTCACGTTGAGTGCGGGAGAGCAGGAGGTCGTGCTGGAAGGCATCCCTCGGGAGGCCGATCTCTCCACGCTGGTCCTGCATTCGTGGCGCGTGCCGATCGAACTGCTGGAGTGCCGCCGCCAACGGCCGGTCACCGCCCGGCAGGGGCCCGATGTCCGATGGACCGCCGGGAAGGGATTTGCCGACGATTCCGAGGGGCGCGATCAATCCGGTCCCGTGCTCTGCCGCATCCGGTCCCCGACGGACTGGGCGGGAATGGGAGTCGATGTGTCTTACGTGATGACGGGGTTCGACTGGTCGGCCTCCTATCAGGTGGCCGTGCGGGGCGACCAGGAGGACGACAAGGAGCCCGTCTCCGTGGACCTGTCCGGCCTTGTCCGCATCGAGAACAGGACGTCGCGGTCTTTTGCGAACGCGGATGTCCGGCTGGCCGGCGGAGCATCGCACGACAAGCCGGATTTTGCGGACGGGCCGGGGTTTCTCAGCCTCGATGACGAAAGTCCGCTGGCCGATCTGTGGCGGGAAAAGCCGAAGGGGCGGCAGCCGGAATTTGATTACCAGGTCCCTCACAAGGTGGACCTGAAGGCCTGCACCGAGACCGACGTCGTGCTCATCCGGACGGTGCGCACCCCGGCCACGCGCATGTACACCATGACGGCCGAGGATTTCTCCCCCGCCTCGGAGGACAGGGACGCCCCGTTGCGGAAGAGGATCGTGTTCAGAAATATTTCCGCGAACCGGATGGGTATCGCCCTGCCGCCGGGCCGCGTGCAGATTTACCTCGGAAGCCTTCGCGGCCGGCTTCTGCAGCAGGCCTTTTTCGAGAGAACCCCCGTCAACGGGACCATCCAGATCGACCTGGGCCTGGCGGAGGATGTTCGCGGACTGCGCATCACGGGGAAGGGTTCTGATCCCGTGGCGGGGTACTTCGAGAGGACTTTCCTCGTTGTGGTCCGGAATCATCGGGAAACGGATATCACCTGCGAGATCGATGAGAAGCCGCCTGTGATTCTCGAATGGGACGTGATCAACGCGACAAAGCCGTTTACGGAGTCCGGCCACCGCCTGCGGTTCAACGTGGAGATCAAGGCGAGGACGGAGGAGATCATCGAGTACAAACTGCGCATCAGGCAACCGGAGCTGTGAACATGAAGATCATTGCACATCGCGGTGCGTCGTTCGAAGCGCCCGAGAACACCCTGGCCGCCATGCGGCTGGCCATCGATCAGAAGGCCGACGGCGTGGAGTTCGACGTGCACCGGACGCGGGATGGAAAAGCGGCGGTGATTCACGACGACAGCACGTTGAAAACGACAGGAATGAGGGCGTTGGTTCGCGATGTGTCCATGGACGAGCTGCAGCTGCTGGACGCCGGCTGCTGGAAGGGGCCCCAGTGGCGTTGCGAAACGATCCCCGAGATCGGCGACGTTCTCCGTCTGCTGCCCGAGGACATGCTCGCTTTCATCGAGATCAAGTGCGGCCCGGACATTCTGCCGGCCGTGGCCGAGGTGGTTCCGCTTCTTCATGCGCAGTCGTTGTTTGTCGGGTTCTCGCTGGAGACCATGGCGCTGGCCAAGCAGCAGTTCTCCGATCATAAGGTGCTTTGGAACCTGGAGCTGCTGAAGGACGAGGCCGGCGTGTGGCGGCCGGAGACCGACGAGATGATTGCCGCGGTGCGCGGCGCGGGCCTGGACGGTGTCGGCCTGGGATTCTGCGATGCGATCACCGGGGATCTCGTGGCGGCGATCCATGAGGCCGGGTTGGATCTCTTCGTATGGACCGTGGACGATGTGGAACAGGCGAAACGCCTGCGCTCGCTGAACGTCGATTACCTGGCGACCAACCGGCCCGGCGGGTTGCGGGCGGGGCTGGCCTAGACCGTTCGCGAAGGTGTCTTGAGCTTCTCGGCAACAGCCTGTAGAGTGCCCCCCGTTCTTCTTGATGAGGAAAGAACCCTTTCATGACAGCACGTATTCTGGACGGTAAAGCCATTGCCCGGGAATTGAGGGCGGAACTGGCGTCGGAAATCGCGGCCCTGAAGTCGCGGGGGGTGACCCCCGGGCTCGGTGTCCTGCTGGTCGGCGACAATCCCGCCTCGCGCTCGTATGTCACCGGGAAGAAGCGGGCCTGCGAGGAGATGGGGATTTACTCCGCCGAAATCTGTCTTCCCGCCGGCGCCGGCCGGGCCGATATCATGGCGGCTGTGCAGTCCTTCAACGCGGATGAACGGATCCACGGCGTGCTTGTGCAATTGCCCTTGCCCGATGCGTCGATCGAACAGGACGTGATTGCCGCGATCCGGCCGGACAAGGACGTGGACGGATTTCATCCGATCAGCGTGGGCCGGATGATGCTGGGTCTTCCGACGTTTCTGCCGTGCACGCCGCACGGCGTACTCCAGATACTGAAACGTTCGGGAATTCGCGTGGCCGGCACGCACGTGGTGGTCGTCGGCCGAAGCCACATCGTGGGCAGGCCGCTGGCCAACCTGCTTTCCCAGAAGAGCGACCTCGGCAACGCGACGGTGACGATGTGCCACACCGGCACCCGGGACATCGGGTCGTTCACCCGGCAGGCGGACATCGTGGTGGCGGCGGCGGGCCATCCGCGAACGGTCACCGCCGACATGATCCGCGAGGGCGCGGTAGTGATCGACGTGGGCGTGAACCGCGTGGAGGATCCCTCGACCGACAAGGGGTACCGATTGGTCGGCGACGTCGATTTCGAAGCCGTGAAGCAGAAAGCCTCCGCGATTACGCCGGTGCCCGGCGGGGTGGGGCCGATGACGATCACCCTGTTGTTGTACAACACCGTCGCGGCCGCGAAGAACAGCCTGCACAAATAGGACGGGGATCCGCCATTGCGAGTACTCAATAAATATATCGCGTTCGACTTTCTCGCCACGTTCATCATGACCGTGATGATCTTCACGTTCATCATGTGCGTGGGGGCCGTGGTGAAGGCGATCGACCTGCTGGCGCGCGGCGTCTCGGGCTGGTTCATCATCCAGGTGTTCGCGTACAACATCCCGTTCATCCTGACCTTCTCCATCCCGATCAGTGTCATCACGACGATCCTGCTCCAGTTCGGCCGGATGTCGTTTGACGGCGAGATCACGGCGATGAAGGCGTGCGGCCTGAGCATGTGGCAGATCGTGTCGCCGATTGTCCTGCTGTCCATCCTGTTGTCCTGTTTCTGCTTCTACCTTCACAACTCGCTGTCGCCGAAAAGTCATTTTGCCCAGCGGAAAGTGCTGGTGAAGGTAGGCATGGAAGAGCCGGTCAACCTTCTGGAGGAGGGGCGGTTCGTCAAGGATTTCCCGGGGCTCATGGTCTACATCGCGAAGCGCGATGGCCGGAAAGTCGAAGATATTGTGGTCTACGAGATGAACGACAGGGGAACCGTCGTCCGGAACATCCGGGCTCGGGCAGGCGAGCTGAGGGCGGACAAGACCAACCAGATGATGCTGGTCGATCTGTACGATGTCCGGATCGATCAGCCGGACAAGGACCATCCGCTCGATCCGTCGAGGTCGCGTTTCCTGAACGCCCAGCACTACCCGGTCCGGCTCGATATTTCCACTCTCCTGGACGACGGCAAGATCGCCAAGAAGACGGCCGACATGACCTACATGGAATTGATCCATGCCATCCGCGATGTGCGCGGGGCCTTCCCGGACATCCGGGACGAGGACCTGATGAAGCAGCGAATGAAGATGGTGGTTGAACTGCACGAGCGCATGGCCCTTTCGTTGTCCTGTTTTGCCTTCGCGATTCTCGGCATTCCGCTGGGGCTCATTTCCCGGCGGCGCGAGTCGTCCGTCGGCATCGGGATCAGTCTGCTGGTGGTCTTCTTCTTTTACTTCTTCATCATTCTTGCCGACTCGCTGGTCAAAACCCCTCAATGGCATCCCGACCTCATTGTGTGGATACCGATTGT
>CALMZY010000248.1 GCA_937870865.1 uncultured Lentisphaerota bacterium
AACGTCAGGACAGTTCACGACACGGGATTGACGGCGGACGAGCACCGCCAGATTGCGGACCTCGTCCGGGCCACGTGGCCCGAGAAGCCGGGCGTTCCTCTGCCGCCGGCGTTGGCGGCGAGCAAACGTTCCAACTGGCGTCCGGTGCAGGACCATGTCCTGGTCATGGACGGGGATACGCTGATCGCGCACGCGGCCACGTTTCCGAAGACCCTGCTTGTCGGGGGCGGCGAACTGGAAGTGCTGGGCCTGGCCGCTGTGTGCGTCCGTAAAGACCGGCGCGGCGGAGGATTCGGCCGACAGGCGGTGAAGCAGGCGCTGAAACCGGTGGACGAGGGTCGGTACTCCGTGGTCCTTTTCCAGACCGCCGTTCCGGATTTCTACCGGAAGCTGGGCGCCGTGGAAATCGCCAACCCTTTCCGCAACAGCACCGACCGGATCGCCCCGGACGCGTCCCCGTGGTGGGACCCGCACGTCATGATCTATCCCGACTGGCCCGGCTGGCCCGAGGATCCGATCGACTTGAACGGACCGGGCTACTGACGCCAGGCGCGGAGCCGATACTTCCGGTCCGCCGCGTCGACCGCGTCCGTCCACGATCCGGCCGGCGCGGCGAGTCCGTTCGTCAGCACCTGCCAGCCCGCGGACAGGTTCGTCGCGCCGTCGATCGCGTAGAAGCGGCCGCTGACGGAGTTCCAGCGGACAATGTTTCCAAGGATTGGAAAATTCGTCTGCGAAATTTCCAAGCATTGGAAAAACGACGAGCCGTTGGTCGGATCGGTCCCCGCGTAATACTCCTCCCACGTCGCGACGCGGTCGCCGTCCGCGTCATTCGTCGCCGCGGCGTCGAAGTTGTTGGTCCAGCCGTGCAGGGCGAGCCACCATTCCGGCACGGCGTTCGTGGCGAAGTTGGGCGCGAACGAAGCCTGGAAGGTCCCGTCGTCCGAGATGTTGGTCCACACGCAGTTCAGTTGGATGGAGTTGGTGATCACCGCGTGCGAGCCGTTGGTGAACAGCGCGGCGATGTGGAAGTAGTTGCTGGCGCGCACCGTGATGCTGACGGTGCCGCCCGACACCACCAGCGCGCGGCCGGCCGGGCTGATGGAGCCGCCGTCGCCGCCGGCCGCGGCGATGACGTACACATTCGTGTACACACGCGCGTGGGTCACGGCGGCGTACGCGTTGATGCGCCCGTAGCCGAACGTGTTGTTCGGCACGTTGGTGCCGGGCACTCCGCCGCACTCCTGCGCGGTGGTCAGGGGCACGGCATTGCTCCGCATGATCGCCTCCAGCGCGTCCACGTCGCCGAGCAGCGCCGCGCGGGCCGACACGATCAGAGCGGCCAGCCCCGCCACGTGGGGCGCGGCCATGCTCGTGCCGGACATATTGCCATAGCCGCTGTTGTTGTAGCTCGAACGTATGCCGGATCCCGGCGCGCAGATGTCCGGCTTCAGGCGGCCGCTCCCGTCCACCGTCACCGGGCCGCGGCTGCTGTCGCCCGAGATGGTGTCCGACGAGGTCGTGTTGCCCACGGTGAACGTCTCGTCGTAAATGGAGATCGGGTCGCGCACGGTGCTGCACGCGCTTCCGCTGTTCCCGGCCGACCCCACCACGAGGATTCCGGCGGCGCGCACGTTCTGGACGGCCGCGAGAAGCACGTTGGGATCGGTGCAGCCTTCGCTCGACGTGCAGCCCCAGGAGTTGTTGATCACGGCCGGCGCGCGCGCGGGGTCGGGGTTCTCGTTGTTCAGGTCGGTCGGCGCGATGAACCATTGAAGGCATTCGATGTACGAGGCGGGCGTGCCCCAGCCGTTGTCCATGCAGCGGCAGCCGATCCAGCGCGCCTGCGGGGCCATGCCGATCTGGTTACCGGCGCCGTCGTCGCCGACCATCGTGCCCATCGTGTGGGTGCCGTGGTTGTAGTCGTCGCACGGAACGGGAGAGTTGTAGCCGCAGGGATGCGACGCGCCGCCCAGGTTCGTGTGCACGGCGTCGTGCCAGTTGTAGTTGTGATCCGCGTTCGTGCCGTCCCAGCCGCGGTATTGGCGGATCAGGGCGGGGTGATTCCACTGGTAGCCCGTGTCCGCGCCGCCGATCGTCACGCCCTGGCCCCTGAATCCGAGAGCCCAGACCGAATCGGCGCCCACTTTGGTCAGATTCCATTCCACCGCCGTGACGAAAGTCGGGGAGAGGGGCGGCAGGGGTTGCGCTTCAGGTTCCGGAACCGTGAACACGCGCGGGTTCGCGTACACGCGCCCGATTTCCGCGCGCTCCGCGACCGCGCGAAGCACGTCCTTGTTCGCGCGCACCCAGACGGCATTGACGACCCAGAACGGTTTGAATTCGGCGTTCTGCGTGCTGAGCCACGCGAGCAGGTCGGCCTGGGATCGGTCGGCCGTGCTGCGCAGGCGCGCGACGACGTAGCGGCCCTTCGCCGGGCGATCGGTCAGCCGGTGCGCCCCCTCGAGCGCGGCGCGCTCCGTCAGGACAGCCAGGAACTCGACCGGTCCACCGGCCGCCGCCTCGTCGATCAGGCGCGACTCCACCTTCGCGTTCCACGGAGTGTCCGCGCGCGCGGCGGCGGCCAGAGCCATCAGCCCGCCGCAGAGAACGCCTGTCCAGAGTCTCTTCATATTCCTTGCCCCGCCCTCGCGCGGACTGCACGCGTACGGCGGCATCGTAGCAAACACGGGCGTAACCTCAATACCCACGCGCGCGGCGGCGGCAGAGCTCGCGCGTCTATTTCGGGCTTTGGGATACACTGGGATAATGGTATAATAACCACCCATGGCACGATTCGGGCAAAGCCTCCTCCTGTCCGCCTGCCTGGTTCTTTCAGGGTCCCGCGCGCTCGCCGACATTTCGGTCGAACCGGTTTCCGGCGACACGATCAAGCTCTCCTGGTGGGGCGGCCGGACCGGGATGGTCGAGCGGACGGTGGTGCGGTACGGCGTCCGGGAAACGCGGCCCGCTCCCTGGCTTGACGGCGCGGAACCCGACGGCCGCCGGTTCGGCGCGCCGGCTCTTCCTTTTGTGACCTGCACGGTCCTGCTGCCGCCGTCAGCGCGAGCCGTCGAAGCGCTCGTTGTCGGGACGCGCGAGGCCGTGCCGATCACGCTCGATCGCGGCATGGCCTTCAACGATCAGCCGTACGACGGTTTCGACATGGCGGACCCCGTGCAGGCGCAGGCCTGGGCGGCCTCAAACGCCGAGGACGCGGACATCTATTTTTCGAACCGGTTCTATCCGGAGGAACCGGTGGCTTTCCGTGGCAGGAACTTCCGGGGCTACCGGGTGCTCGACCTGAGCTTCACCCCGTACCGGTACAATCCCGTCACCGGCGTCCTCCGGTTTTGCCGGCACATGGAGTTGCAGATCCGGGTCGAGCCCGCGGCCGGCGAGGACGGCGATGTCGGCGTGCGTACTTCGGAGCGGGATGAGGAGATTGTCCGGCGCATGGTCGTCAACGAGGCGGCGATGGACGCGTACGCGCCTCCGCCGGGTCCCCATGGCCGGGGCGGGCCGGGCACCAATTACTACGTCATCATCACGTCTTCCGCCCTGGCCACGAACTTCGAGCCCCTGCGGGCGTTCCATTCGTACGACGCGGAGCACCACGCCCGCATCGCCGCGCTCGAGGACATCTACGCGCTGTTCCCCGCCACGAATCCGGCGCGCGATTCGATCCGGTCGTACATCATGAACGACCTCTATTCGAACGGTTGCGACTACGTGCTCCTCGGCGGCGACGTCCACGTGATCACCACGTACTGGGGCTCGGCGGACACGGCGTACAGCGGCACGCAGATTCCGGTGGGCCGCTTTTCCATCGACACCGCCCAGGAGATCGCGAACTGCATTGCCAAGTCCACGAATCCCGTGCCCGCCGGCAAGGACCGGGTTCTGTTGATCCCGCGCGCCGACGAATACGGGCCGACGATCGTGGCGTACACCAACCTGTTCGTGCCGTACCTCGCCGCGGACACCAACAGCGCCCTGTACAGCGCCCAGCCCATCAACCTGTTCCCGGCGATGGACACCCACACGATCATCTGGGCGCGCGGCCACGGCTACTACCTGTATCCGCAGTGGGCGTACGGCTGGTACACGCCGAACAACACGAACCTCCAGCCCTTCGGTTTCAATTTCGGGTGCAGCGGCGCGGTGATTGAATGGGACGAACATCCGGCGGAGGTTTACCAGCGGTCGCGCTACGGCAACACGGCGTACATCGGCACGATGGCGGATGTGTACGCGAACTCGTACGACGTCACCTTCTTCGAAACGTACTTCATCCGCGGCACCGCGCCCGAGCCCTGCGTGGGCGACATGATGCTCGCCGACGGTACCCACAGCCTGTACACGCTCATCGGCGACCCGCGCTTCCGCATCGTCAGCACGTCGTACCACGCGCGGGCGCGCATCGCGATCCCGGGGGCGACATCGTTCACCCGGAGCTACAACATCGACAGCGGCACGGGGTACGTCGAGAGCGCCGTCTTCGAGATCAACTCGTTCAACCAGTGCCCCTGGGTCATTACGAACGTCAGCTGCCCGGAGGCGTTTTCCAATCACTTCGCGTTCTCCTGCCTGGCCAGCAACGCGACGACGAGCGTGGAGTTGAGTTTCCTGCAGGTGACCGGCCTGGCCGCCGCCGCGTACGGCCTTGCGTGGGACGTCCGCGACACGACGAACGATTTCCATATCAAGACGATGAATGCGCAGCTCATCGTCACCGACAAGAACATCCTCACCGACGAGGATTTCACGCTCGCGGGCGGCACCAACGTCCTGCCCGCGGGCGACTATGTTCTCGCTGGAGACCTGGTCGTGGGCGACGGCGAAACCGTGCGGCTGGAGCCGGGCGTGTCGCTGTACCTCGACTGGGAATTCGGCAGCGACTGGAGAATCAGGGTCATGCCGGGCGGCAAGCTGATCGCGCTGGGCTCCGCCACCAACGTGATCTCGTTCGCCAACCCGACGGGCTCGTCCGTGCCGATCGAGATTCACATGACGGACCTGATGCCGCTGTCGGCCGATTTCCGGAACTGCTACTTCTCGGCGATCGTGGACGGCTCGAACCGCCCCGTCTGCCGGTTCGTGAACTGCACGTTCTCGCTGACCGCCGCGATGCCTTCGCGTCCGTTCTTTCCCAATCCGCTGGAAGGGACAATGAGGAACTGCCTTTTCACCGCCGGCTCGATGGGCAACTACGGCGACCCGGGCGACCTGACGGAAATGGACGTGAGCTACACCTGCATCGCGCCGAGCAAAACAAACTCCGGATTCGGGACGCCGTATGTGCCGGTGCATCACACCTATGGGTACCGCACGGTGTGGGGGAACGACCTGGGCGGTTTCGACGGCAGAAGCCTGGGCCTTCTCTCCACGTGTATCAACGCAGGCGATCCCGCGGACCCGCCCGATCCCGACGGCACGCGCGCCGACATCGGTGCGTACTACTTCGACCTCTCGGGCGCGATCCGCGTGACGAACGATTATCCCACGATCCAGCAGGCGCTCGACGCGGCCGCCGCGGTGACGACTGCCGTGATCGTCGCGCCGGGCGAATATCGCGAGCGGATTCGCGTGCCTGCGTTGCCCGACATGAACGGTGGTTTGCGCCTCATCGGGGCGTCCGAGACCAACCGGCCGGTGCTGGTTCTCACGAACGATGCGGGCGACCTTCTCGCGTTTGACGGTCGTGCCTACGTCGAGAATTTCGTCATCCGGCACACCGGGTCCGGCGGTGTGGGCCGGGCCGTGACCGTGCTGAGCAACAACGTCGTCGGCCTTCGCAACGTCGAGTTCTCGGGCAACAGCGGCAATACCGCGGTCCTGCAGGTCCAGGGCGGCGAGTTCGACTGGACCTGCGTGTACCTGCAGGATGTGGATTTTGCGAACAACTCATCCAACGACGCATTGCTCAGCATCGGGCCGGGACTGAGCAGTGCGATCACCCAGCCGTGGTCGTGGTACCAGCGCGGCCGGATCACGAACAACACGGCGATCGGCACGCTCTTCCGGTATGCCGCGTCCGAGCGGTATTTCCCGACGCGCGAGCTTGAGTTTCACGACAACACGGCCTCCTCGCTCATCTACAACGGAGCCGCCGGCCTCTCCGAAACCACGACGCTGGCATTCTGCAATGCGCTGTTCCGAAACAACGTGGGCGACATCCGGACGGAAGCGGCGGGGCACACGCTCTTCGAGAACTGCACGTTCCACAACAACGCCTCGAACATGATTGCCGCCGGCGGTTCGTGGCTGGCGCTGCGCAACTCGATCGTATGGGACAACACGCTCACGATCACGGGGCAGTTGCTCGCCGAGGTTCGGGTCAACTGCACGGACATCAACAGTTCGTATCCGCCCGGTGGCGACGGAAACATGAACACGAATCCGTTGTTTGCCGATGCCGAGGCCGGGGACTACCGTCTGCTTCGCGTGTCCCCCTGCATTGACGCGGGCGACTCGAACAGTCCGTTTGCCAATGAACCCGAGCCCGACGGGAGCTGCATTGACCTCGGGCGGTACGGCAACACGCCCGACGCCACGTCCTGGAAGCGATGGATGGACGTCGAAATCCGGTGCCCCGGCAACATGGCCGAATTGACGCTCTCGTGTTCCTCGGGCAGTTGGTACAGCGCCGAATTCGCGGAATCGCTCTTCTCGCCGTGGACATGCGTCACCAACGCCGACGCAACCGGCGACGTCTTCACAGTGGTGGACCCCCTGATCACGGAGCGGGGTTTTTACCGGGTGCATCACTACCGGCCGTGACATGAACTGCGCTCTTCGTTCATGCGCATCACATTGAGCATCAGTATGTTGCAGCCTGTGTTTCCCGGTCGCTGTTTGACAGCCGCAATGTCCGGTCTAGATTCAAACTGTACGATGGATGGAACGAAGGGAGCGTACAGAACATGAAAACAAGAACGGACATGCGAATACGAGAGATCGAAGAGCGGAACATCGAGAGCTGCAAACTCGAGCGCCTGAAAATGACGGGAGCGTATGCTTCAGCGCCTCAAGCGGAAGCTTGGGCAGAAGGAATTCGGGCGTTGCAGGAGGAGATTAACTGCGCCGCCGCGCGGCGTCCAAAACGTTTGCGAGTGCGCCACCGGCCTGTCTTGAAAGCGGATCGCGGATTGCGCTGAGCGCACGAATGATGGGTCGGGATTTCTGTTCAGTCCGCGCCCATCCGCGTGATCCGCGGTGAACGCTCTGAAAGATGAACCGCGGATTTCGCTGATAGCGCGGATGGAAG
>CALMZY010000249.1 GCA_937870865.1 uncultured Lentisphaerota bacterium
TTCACCCAGCCGTTGGTCCAGTTCGCGCTCCCGCGCCCGCCGATAGTGACCGTCAACCGGTAATTCGTCGTCCACAACCACGTCACCGAGGAATCGTTGTCGAGCGCGAACACGCCCGTGTTCGTCCCGCTGCCGCTCGGCGCGCTGCCCGTCCCCATCCAGCCGCTGCAGACCCACTGCGTGTCTCCTCCCGTCACCGGCGAGTCGAGAACGACGCAGGACACCGGCGTGCCGTGCACGTAGAAATTGGTGCCGATCCCGGGGGCGCCGGTCCCGTGTGGACTGATCACCCGCAGGGCCGGGGGCGACAAGTCGAGAAGCGCGGCATGCGCGCGGAAGGTGTTGAACCCCTCCGCGCGAAGCTTGGAGTACGTCACAAGAAACAGTCCGTTCGACCGCGGTGCCAGCGCCGCGTCCACGCGCCGCACGCGGTTCGTGAACAGCTCGAATCCTCCGGGGTCCTTGCTGTCGAGCACGTTGCCGCTGCTGTCGATGCGCGACCCCCAAAGAGTGTTCGGCTCCAAGTCCTCGTTCAGCCACATCGCGAAGAAGTTTGTGCCGCTCCAGCCGACCACCGGGTCAGACTGAATGTTGGTTTCCGTGCAGATCGCGAACCCGCCCGTCCCGTCCAGCACGGCGCCGCCGGCGCTCACGCGTCCGCCGTAAATATCGCTCCAGTACTGCGCCGAATTCCGATAATCCGCCCACACTACGAAGAAGTTCGTCCCGCCCCACGCCACATCCGGATCCAAGGAGTTCGTCGAACCCGCGCCAACCAGGATGGCGTTCGGATCGAGCACGTTCCGCGCGCTGTCCACACGCGCCGCGTAGATCGAATAGTTCCGGCCGTTCCGCCGGTCATGCCACACGACCAGGAAGTTCGTCGGCCCCGCGGCGACTTCAGGACCGTACTGGTTGTTTGTCGCCGTGCTGATCGGAATGAGGCCATAGCCCGGATCCAGCACCGTCCCGGCATTGTTGACGCGCGAGCCACCGATGTCGCCGCGATAGTTCCCCCCTTCGGGAGGTGTCAGGTAGTCCTCCCACACGATCAGGAAGACGCCGTTGGTGCCGCCGGCGACATCCGGCACGGCCTGCGGGCCCAGGTTCGTGCAGAGGACGATTCCGTTCGGATCGACGACCTGCCCCGCACTGCTCACGCGGGCGGCGTAGATGTCGGCATACTCCATCGCGTTGCTGGCCAGGTTCCGCTCATCAGCCCACACCACGAGGAAGTTCGTGCCACCCCACGCCACAGAGGGGTCGGTCTGCCAGTTCGTCGCCGCGCAGATCGTGATTCCCGCCGGATCGAGCACCGTCCCCGCGGACCCAACGCGCGCGCCGCGGATGTCCGATGTGGTTTCGTCGAGGTTGTCGCGCCACACGACGAGCCAGTTCGTGCGGCCCCACGCTGCGTCCGACTCCCACTGGTAGTTGCCGCTCTTGCTGACCCGGAAACCCGCCGCGTCCAACACCCCGCCCGTCTCCGATACGCGCTCCGCAAAGATGTGCGTGAGGTCGTCCGCGTGGGTGTATGTTTGCCAGGCCACGAGGAACTGGCTTCCGTTCCACGCCACGGACGGGAAGGCCTGGTCCTCGGCAAGGGAACAGATCGCCATGCCGTTGGAATCGAGCACCCGGCCCTCATGGCTGATGCGCGCGGCGTACAGGTCGGAGGTGTTGCCGCGCCGCAGGTCGGACCACACCGCAAAGAAATTCGTGCCGCCCCACGCGACACTGGGAGAGCCCTGGTTGCTCGCGTTGTTGCAGACGACAAGGGGCGATGGATCGATGACTTGCCCGCTGCTGCTGACGCGAGCCCCGTAGACGTCGTAGCCGGAAGAAACGCTGTTGCGGGAATCCTCCCACACCACGAGGAAATTCGTCCCACCCCAAGCGACCCGCGGCCGGTGTTGATATGAACTGCCGAAAACGCCGACAGCCAGGCTGGAGGTGTCCAGCAGCGTGCCGTCCGGCCCGACGCGCGCGCCGTAGACGTCGTCGTAATCCCACGTGTCGTGATCGTTGCGAAGATCCTCCCACGCCACGAGATAGTTCGTTTCGCCCCACGCGGCCGACACTTCTTCCTGGTGATTGGTCTGGTTGCAGATAAAGAAAGCCGAACTGCCGATCGGCACCCCGTCCACGCCCACCAACCGCCCGTACACATCGCGCTGTCCGGCCCGCAAGTCTTCCCACACCACCAGCACGCTCCCCGTTCGCGTGGTGACCCACGGCGAGTACTGGTTGCGATTGGTCGGCGAGGTCCCGATCAGCACGCCGTCGGGATCAAGCACCGACCCATCGGTTCCAACGCGTGCGCCATAGATCAGGTAATTGGTTGCGCTTCGCCCGTCCTGCCACGCCACGACGTAGCTTGTCCCGTTCCAGCCCACGCCCGGTTCCTGCTGCGGCCACGGCTTCACACAGATCGCGATGCCGTACGGATCGACGACCTGTCCCGCCGCGCTGATGCGCGAGCCGAAGATGTTGTACTCGTAGTCGCTCCAGTCGCCGCCGCGGTCGTCCTGCCATACCGCGAGATAGTTCGTGCCGCCCCAGACCGTCTTCACGTAGATCTGATCCTGGTACGCCGGCGCGGAGACCAGCAGGTTGTCCAGCCCGTACTCCGCGCTGACCGCCGGATCGATGGCCAACGGATAGTCCGCCTGCGCCAGCACGACGGCGGGCACCACGATGTTCAGACGCCCGCCGACCAACCGGACCGCAAGTTCCCAGCGACGGCCGGACGAATCCACCGCCTCGGCCTCGCCCACGCGCACGCGCGCCCGGCCATCCTCGTCCGCAAAATGGTGACCCCCCTTTGTCTCGGCCGCGTGTTCCAAACCTCCGACATCCGCCTCGATCGTCAGCTCGTCGATCGCGTTCAACGGCGTCCCGACAACCCACGCCACTTCCACGCCGCCTCGAGTCGCCTCGCAGTGCTGGATGATCGGCGCGGCCGGATCCAGACACGCCTGCGCCGTGTTGCCGAAAACCACCCAGTTCAACTCGCCGGGTTGGCAGAGAACGGCGCCGCCCTGCCGGACGGCGACCGTGCGAAAGGCCGTCTCGATCGAAGCCACCTCGCCCGCCTTCGGGCCATGGGCTGAAAACAGAAAGCCCGATTCCGTGAATCGCGCGCCGTACGCTGGAGTGCGCACGCAGGGACCCCCCTGCTCGTCCTCGGCAAACGCCAGAGAGACGCGCTCGACGACATCCGCGAGATCGGGGCCGGCCGGGGCGGCAGGCCTCTTCCAAAACTCGCCGCCGTACTTCACGGCCCAGTCCGGCAACTCGTCGGCGTGCCGGACGAATGTGGAAGCCGATGAAAGCGACGCGATGAAGAACGCGAACAGAAGAAATCCACAGCGTTTCATGAATGCACCCCCCCTTGAACTGCCAGATACGGCCCGGGATGTTATCCAAACAGCCCCGGGGAGTTCAAGGCTACCGATGCGCATCGATCCGGTAGATCAGCGTCGGGCTGTCAGGGCTGAGGGTGTCGGTCCAGGTGTTGACCGACGGCGTGGCGGGGATTCCAGAGGTCAGAAGCC
>CALMZY010000250.1 GCA_937870865.1 uncultured Lentisphaerota bacterium
GCGAAGCCGTTTCGCGCGGTCAGGATCTGCGCACGCGCGAGATCAGGAATCCGGCGCCCGCCAGGACCAGCAGGGCCAGCGAGGAGGGTTCCGGAATGAGCGTGAAGTTGTCGCCGCCGAGAACGCCCGAGGCATTCGCACCGCTCATTTCAAACACGACCTGCATGCGGGCGGTGTTCACGGGCGACGTGGTGGTCATCGAGATCGTGGTCCATGCGGCATTGGGGATGTTGCCGACGATGTTGGTTGTGACGGAGCCCAGCCAGGTGTTGACGCTGTCGTAGAACTCCAGCTTGAACGCGGTGGTCGCGCTGAACCCGTTGTCGGTGTAGAACGAGCCCGAAAGCGTGTATTCCGTGTTCGGCAGTCCTCCATCCACTCTCTGCCAGATTCCGCCGTAATCCAACTCGCCGTTCCAGGTCCCCTTCAGGTAGTACGCCCAGCTTCCGTCCGGCGGCGTGTTCCAGTTCTCGCGATCGCCGTTGCCCCACTGATCGCTGGCGAGCACGGTGCCCCCGATCTGCGTGTCCCAGTAGATGGCATTGGTGGCTGCCGAGCCGGCGGTTTCAAACGAACCGTTGACGATCAGGTCCGCGAAACCGGGTGTTGAGACAACGAGAACCAACAGGACAAACAGGCACTTTCTCATGATCACCTCTCGTGTTGTACAGCACGCACGAATGCGCCATTGGTTCAATAATTAGCGCCGGCGGCTGGTTTTGTTTAGGGGTTTCGACGGTTATTTTCAGGGGATAACGCGAGCTGGCGATGGCGTGTACTACGGTCTGATGACGCGGAAAAACCTGTACGCATTCGATGCCGTTTCGGTTGCCGTGCAGGACGTGCCGTCCGCCGTGGGCATTGAGACAGGAGAACCCCAGGAGTTCGTTCCCGGGTTATCCGCGCCGTAGAGCTGGTACAAGCGGCCGGATTGAGTGTTGAAGTCCATCAGCACCTGCCCGCCGCTTTCCCGGATACCCGTGAACCACAGGTCGCTGGGTCCGACGAGCCGCGGGATTCCGTAGCCGAATTGATAGCCGCCGAGAATTGGCGCTGCCTCGATCAGGTGGTCGTTGTTGTTGGACGCGACGAGAGCAAAGCTGTTTGTGAACACGACCGTGGCGGACGGGTCGGCGAGGTCCTGGCAGTTCGTCACGGCGATGTCGTCCACGAAGAGGCCGTACACATCGCTCGTGCCGATGTAGGAGGACCCGTCGGATTCGTGGATGAAACGAATTCTGAGACTCCGTCCGGTGAAGGCGCCCAGGCTCAGGTTGTGGGCCTCGAACACGTTGTCCATGTTGCCGTTCGTGCCGGGCTTCGTCCACAGCGTGGTCCAGGACGCCCCTTCGTCCGGGGAAACCTGTGCGGACGACGCTTGCGTGGGCGTTGCCAGACGCATCCGTGTCTTGAACGTCAACAGGCCGTTGGTCGCGGGCCGCACGACGCGGTTCAGGCTGAAGTACTGCGGATCCCACTGCGCGGCGAGGTGGAACGAGTATGTGCCGGACGCCTTGATCGAATTCGTGATGAACGTGTAACCGGCGACAACGTGCGGGGAGATCCAGTTCGTGCCCGCTTCTGCGCCCTCGAACCAGGTTGACGGCGTGAGCCGGCTTGTCCGCACGACGTAGGCCGTGGCGCAGGGCACCGCGGTGAACGAGTAGGGCGTGCTGTTGCTCACCCAGGGCGTTTCGGGTCCACTGACCGTGATGACTTCCGGGATGGTGTACGGATCGATAAGCGTTACGCCGTACGTGTAACTTGTCGTGCCGGCGCCGAGCAGGATGTTGCTGACCGAGACGGTGAACAGAATGTCGGTGGAGATCCGGGGGAGCGGGAAACCAGCGACCTTCCAGACCAGGGTGTTGTCGCCGTAGCCGACCGCGACCGTTTCCTGTGTCACCGTGATCGGCGTTCCGTTGGACTGCATGCTGACTGTCGCGGCGGTGAAGTCCGCGTTGCTGATCGAGAACGACCAGCGTTCGAACGCGAGGTCATAGGGGCAGTAGCCTTCGTTGGGCCACGGCACGCGGACCGGCGACGGCGGTCTCGCGCCGAAGCCGCCGATCACCCAGACCGCTGCGGCGGCGTAATAGCCGTTGCTGTCGGGGAGGGAGCCGATGCCGATCGTGGCCTGCGGCGGATAAAGGAACCACCGGCGATGTCCGCAGGCGGTGTTGCCTGTGCCGGGATCCCTGATGAAGGCATCGATCGAGGCTGTGCCGTGCGTGCCCAAGGCGATGTTCGCGTGCGAGGCCGCGTTCGAGCCGTCCCACGTCCAACAGCTCCACGTTGGCGGCGGGTAATGGCTCAGCGCGATGTTGGCCGACATCATCAGCGCGGCCTCCTGGCACGCCTGGTTCCAGTTCGTGTCCAGCGCCAGGTTGGCGGGCAGGGCGCACATCGCGCGGTAGAAGTTGATCCGCCGGAGCATGGCGTCGCGATAGCTGTTGGAGATGGTGCCCTCATCGCACGCGCCGACATCGCCGGTCCAGCCGGATCCGTCGTCTTCGGATTCCGTGTAGACCTCGTGGTAGAACGCGACCACGGCATTTCGCGTCTGAGCGTCCACGGTGAACCCGCCGGTCGGCCCGCCGAGCCTGGGCGCTGACGGCCCCCGCATGGAATTCAGTTCCCGCCACGGGACTGCGATGGGTTCATCCAGAACGATGGGAGACGTTGTCCGGAGGACCGGCGTCTGGGCCACGGCCG
>CALMZY010000251.1 GCA_937870865.1 uncultured Lentisphaerota bacterium
ACGACGGACGGCGTGGACCAGAGCAGCCGGGCGGCCACCGCGGTGTCGCGGGCAGTCCGGCTGAGCCGGTCCAGCAGTTCGGCAGCGCGTTTCTCGTCGAGATCGAACTGCACGCCGCCGGGCCTGATCAGCCCGCGGCCGAACCGGCTTCCGCAAAGGAGGGCCGTCATGTTCAGATAGTCGCCGCGCAGGCGGCCGCAATAGGATGCGGTTGGAAGATATCCGACGTCATTCGCCAGCGCTCCCAGATCGCCCGTATGGTTGGCCAGCCGCTCCAACTCCAGCGCGATGGCGCGCAAGGCCTGTGCGCGGGGCGCCGCGTCGCAGTCCGTCAGAGATTCCAGGGCCTCGCAGTAAGCCATCGCGTGGCCGATGGTTGTGTCGCCGGCCACGGTGCCCATGTAGAAAATCGAGCGGCGATCGGGCCCGCCGACCATCGCGCGTTCCACCCCGCGATGCTGGTAGCCCAGCGAGATCTCGAGGTTGAAGACGTCTTCGCCATGACATTGAAAACGGAAATGACCGGGCTCGATGATCCCCGCATGCACGGGGCCGACCGCGACCTCGTGCACCTCCTCTCCGGCGACCTTGAAGAACTCCCCAACGCCCGGACCACCCCCCGGAAATCGAACCGGCTTCAGCCACGGATGCCCATCAGGCCTGATTCCGCACTGTTCGGCGATTTCGCGTTCGAACAGGTGCGCCTGCGGACATTCCGGCGTCAGGGCCGGATACGAGTCCCTGACCCGCGTGGAACTGATCGAGAGCTCGCCCTCGACGCTGAGCACGGCAAACAGAACGACGTCATCGCCCTTCGGCATGCCGAACAAGGCGACGATGCGCCCGCCCTCGCCGGTCGTCCGAATGATCGTCTCGCGGAATGAGGAGATCGGCACCTGCGGAATCGCGCCGAGTGCCGTCACATTTCCGGGGTGCATGGAAAGGGCCGTCATCATGCACCTCCCAGCCATTGGGCCAGCCGGCGAAGGAGCGCCAGCAGCGGCGGCGGGACATACAGCCCGAGGACGAGGGTTGCCGCGACAAGGACGGCCGGCGGCACGATGGCCGACAGGCATTCGCCCGTGCGGATGATCGGTTTCGGCGCCGTGCCCTGCGCCATGCGCAGGAAACTCGCCGCCATGCCGATGAAGATCAGGGCCAGGAGCGCCAGGTATGCGACCGCGACGAACGTCCGCCCCGCGTCCAGCGCCCCCTTCAGAATCATCAGCTCGCTGAAGAACGTTCCGAACGGAGGCGATCCCGTGATCGCAAAAAATCCCATGAGCCAGAGCGTGCCCGTCGCGGGCAGGACCCGGAGAAGCCCGCGGACGTCCTGGATCGACTTGGTCCGGTAGACCGCGAGGATATTTCCCGCGGCGAAAAAGAGCATCGCCTTCGTCAGGGAGTGGTTGATGGCGTGCAGCACCGCGCCGAAGACCGCGCTCCCGCCCAGCCCGATGCCGAGCGCGAGAATGCCCATGTGTTCGACGCTCGAGTACGCGAGCATACGCTTGAAGTCCATCTGCTTCAGGATGAAGACCGCGGCCACCGCCATCGAGACCAGGCCGAACAGCACCAGCAGGTCCGAGCTGAACGCCTTCATCCCGGGGCCCGCCGCGACGCACACGTTGTGCGCGCGGAGGATGCCGAGAAGCGCGTTGTTCAGGAGGGCGCCGGAGAGCAGCGCCGACACGACCGACGGCGCTTCGCTGTGCGCATCCGGCAGCCAGGTGTGCATGGGCGCAAGGCCCATCTTCGTGCCGTAGCCGACGAGGAAGAAAATGAAAGCCGCCTTCAGCCAGCGGGGATCCAGAAGGACGGCGTCCTTGACGAGACTTCCCAGCAGCAACGCCGATTCGTTACGGAAAAGCGGCGTTGCGGCGACGGTGAGCAGGAAGTTGCCCAACAGCGCGAGAGCGATCCCCACCGAACAGATCAGCAGGTACTTCCACGTGGCTTCCAACGAACGGTGATGGCGGTGGTAGTAGATCAGCGGCGCGCTCGCGAGCGTTGTCGCCTCGACGGCGATCCAGAGAAGTCCGAAGTGCTGGCTCGCGGACACGAGCGTCATCGTCGAAAGGAACAGCAACAGGCAGCCGACGAACGTCGCCTCGGGCGCGTTCATGAAAAGGAAACCCTCCTCGACATCCGTCTGCCGGCCGGGCGCCTCGCGGCGCAGGTAGCCCACGGCGTACACCGACGCGGCGAGGAAGAGCGCGCTCGTCAGGCTGAGGAACAGCCGGCCGAGGTCGTCCAGATGGACCCATCCCCCGAAAACGGGCGCGGCCGGATACACCCAGCCGGCGGCGGTCAGCCCCGAATGGACAACGGCCGTGCCGACGAGCAGAAATCTGAGGACACGGTTCGACCGGATGGCGAAGGCCGCGAGGCCCGCCACGGCGGGAACCAGGAATAGCGCGAGCGTCAGGTTCATGACGGGGTGTCCTTCAGGGCCGTGAGCTGCTCGGTGTCGATCTGGTCGAACTCGCGGCTGATATGGAAAATCGTGATGCCCATCACGAACACGGCCACGAAGATGTCGAGCAGAATGCCCATCTCGACGATCACCGGCGCCTCCCGGACAAGCCCCAGCCCGAACGCAAAGACCCCGTTTTCAAGCGCAAGATAGCCGATGACCTGGGTCAGCGCCTGCCGGCGGCTGACGATCAGGAACAGGCCGGTGATCATCGTGAAGAGCGCCACCGGCAGGATCATCGGCGAAATCGACGGCGCCAGCGGCGGAAGGCGCGATGCGATCCAGCTCGAAATTCCGAGCGCCGCGACGCCGATCATCAAGGACGTGCTGAAGCCGACGTAGGGCTCGACCTCGCGCCGGACATTGGCCTCCCGCATGGCGCGAAACAACAGCCACGGGAACACGGTGCCCTTGATGGCGATGGACGCCCCGGCCAAGAGCCAGTGATGCAGCGCCAGCGGAAGCAGTCCGAGGAGAACGCCCTGGAGCGCAACGAAGCGAATGCACACGGCAATCCGGCTCGACCCGACCAGCATCAGGTTCGAGAGGACCAGGCAGACCATCACCAGATCGATCGATGTATTCACATTGTCACCTCAGCACCAGGAACATCGCGAGGCCGGCCAGCGCGCCCGCGGACACGAGAAGCTGCGGCACGCGCAACAGGCGCAGGCGCGCCATGATCGATTCGATCACACCGACTCCAACAGCCAGCCCGAACATGGCCGCCAGGGCCACGGCACCGTCGAAAAGCAGAAAGCCCGTGCGCGCGGGAAGCAGAACATTGACCAGCAAGGCTCCCAGCACCCAGAGCTTGAGCGCGGACGTATAAAGGATGAGCGCGAAGTCCGGGCCGCCGTGGTCCAGCACCATGACCTCGTGGATCATCGTCAGCTCGAGATGCGTGTTCGGATCGTCCACGGGGATGCGCGCGTTCTCGGCGAGCAGAACGATCAGGAGCGCACCCGCGACGAGCAGAATGGCGGGACCGGCATGCGCCCAGGCGCTGACGGCATCGCCCGAGAACATGCCGGACAGCGACACGCTGCCGGTCTTGTGCGCGACAACGGCGAGTCCCAGAAGCAGGGCCGGCTCGGCCAGCGCGGAAAACGTCGCTTCCCGGCTGGCGCCCATTCCTTCAAAGGCCGATCCGGTGTCGAGCGCCGCGAGGATGGTGAAGAACCGGAGCAGACCCAGGAGATACGCGAACAGGATCAGGTCGCACGGGAACGCGAGGAGCGCCGGCGCTCCGCCGAACGGGGTCAGCGCGGCGGCGACCAGGACCGACGCAAGGCCGACGATCGGGCCGGCGCGGAACACCCAGGTCGTTGTGCGGCTGTAGACCGCGCCCTTGTGCAGGAGCTTCCACAGATCGTAGTAGAGCTGAAGCAACGGCTGGCCGGTGCGCCCGGCAAACCAGGCCTTCGTGCGGTTGATCACGCCCAGCAGGAGCGGCGCGGCAGCCAGAGCAGTGAGCAGCCAGAGAAGTGAGAAGAGGAACCCGCTCATGATGCAATCCTCAACAAAGGTAGGGCGAAGCCTCCGGCTGAGCCGCTGGGCGATGGCAGCGGCTCGGCAGGGACGCCTCGCCCTACCCTCAGGGAGTCAAACAAAGGCCATGCTTTTCGCATCGCGCTCATGGTTACAGTTTCCAGATCAAAAGGACCAACAGTGTCACGGCGATGTACAGGACATAAAGTTGAAGGCGGCCGTGCTGCAGCCAGCGCATGCGCGAAACGCCCGACTCGACCGCGAGGAAGAGAGGCTTGAAGAGGCGATCCTTGAAAACGTCCACCAGTTCACTGCCGAAGAACGCCGTCTTGGGGAAAAGGCCCTTCGGGGGCGCGGAGCGTATCTTCGTCCCAATCGCCCCGTGGAAGAGGCGCGCCAGCGGCTGGCTGAACGATGACGCCGTGTACTGCATCCGGGCATCCGGTTTCAGGTAGCCGCAATCCCATGTGCCCGCATGAGCCACTTCCCGGCCGGCCAGCAGGCGCCGGCGCGCGAACACCAAACCGATCACAAGAGCCATCAGCGCAACTCCAGCCCCGACCACAAAGGACAGGATCGAGGTCAGGGTCGAAACGACATGATCGAGGGCGAAGGCATCCATGCCCGTGGCATCCCCGAGCACGCGGATGACAAGCCGGCAGGCCGCCGGGGCGGCGAGTCCGATCGCCGCGCAGGCCGCCGCCAGCGCGAGCATCGGAATCCACATCGCGCGTCCGCACTCGTGGGCATGGGCCGCGGATTCCGATCGCGGTTCGCCGAGGAAGACGATGCCGAACGCCTTCGTGAAACATGCCGCCGCGAGACCGCCGATGAGCGCCAGACCGATCACGAGGCCGAGCGCCGGGTAGACGATGGCGGGCTGCTCCGAGATGACGCCCTTGAACGCGCCGAAGTAGATCAGGAACTCGCTGACGAATCCGTTCAGCGGCGGCAGGGCGCAGATCGCCGCGGCGCCGATGAGGAAGAAAGAGCCCGTCCGCGGCATGCGCTTCAGCAGTCCGCCAAGACGGTCCATATCGCGCGTGCCCGTCGAATGCGCCACCGCCCCCGCCCCGAGGAACAGCAGGCCCTTGAACGCGGCGTGATTGACCACATGAAGAAGGGCGCCCGCGAGTCCCGCAACCGCGACGGTCAAGTCGCCGTAGCTCATGCCGAGCAGTCCGAGCCCGAGTCCGAGCGCGATGATCCCGGCGTTTTCGACCGTCGAATACGCCAGCAGGCGTTTCACATCGCGCTGCGCCAGCGCGAAGAGAACGCCGAGGATGCCGGATACCGCGCCGATCCCGATCAACGTCAGCCCCCACCAGGCGGGCGGCGGGCCCAGGAATGTCAGCACGCGAAACAAGCCGTAGATTCCCGTCTTGATCATCACGCCCGACATGAGCGCGGAAACGTGGCTGGGCGCCGCCGGATGCGCTTCCGGCAGCCACACGTGAAGCGGCATGAAGCCGGCCTTCGTTCCGAAGCCGATGACAGCGAGGAGGAACAGGACGCCTGCGGACGCGGCGGGCGCCGGGCCGAACGAGATGAAATTGAGCGACCCCGCGGCGCGCCCGAGCAGGAGGAACAGCGCGAACAGGAACGCGGTGCCGATGTGCGTGGCGACAAGATACGTCCACCCCGCCCGGCGCACGTCATCCTTGTCGTGTTCGAACGTCACAAGGAAAAAGGAAGCCAGCGACATGAGCTCCCACGCCACGAGAAACAGCGCGGTGTTTCTCGCGATCACGACCACGATCATGCTCGCAACCAACGCATTGAAGAAGAACCACGAAGCCCCCGTGGATCGCCGGCCGCGCCATGCCGCCATGTACTCCTGCCCGTAGACGGCGGCCAGGGCGGAAAGGACGAGGATCGGAACCAGGAAGAAGGCCGACAGCAGATCGACTTCAATCGACAGCGAGCCGTACGGCACGCTCCACGGCCGGAGCCACGCTTCCGAGATTCCCCCCGCCAGAACGCGAACCGGCTGAATCAGGCCGACCACGCATCCCGCGACAGCGCCTCCCACTCCGAACGCGGTTGAGAGCCTCGGCAAACGCGCCGTCAGCAAGGCCAGAAATCCGCCCGCAAGCAGGAGGATCACCGCGGTCATGATCGGGGGCATGTTCAAAGCGCCGACTCCATGGCGCGAACGGCGGCGAGAATCTCCGCGGCGGGCGCCTTGCGATGAACCAGCTTCTTGAACCGGGCATCCTTCAACACGAACCCGAGCCTGGCGAGCAGGTGCAGGTGGACACGAATGCTCGGGCTGACCATCGAGAACAGGGCATGCACAGGCTTGTGGTCGAGCGCCCCGAAATCGATGGGCGTCTTCAGAAAACAGAGCGTGATGGTCGGTTGTTTGACGTGAAGAACAATCGGGTTCCGCACATGCGGGATGGCGATGCCGTCGCCCACCGCCGTCGAGCCAAGGGCTTCGCGCGCGAGCAGCACGCTGAACAGGAATTGCCGGTCCACTTCGGCGGGCAACTGCATGCGTTCCACCACGGCGCGCAGGACGGACTCCTTGTCCACCCCGTCGACATCGTGAAACGTTCCACCCGTCTCCAGAGCTTCAGCCAGACCCGGCATGGGCGCGGCATCGGCGTCCTCCTCGCTGAACAGCTCCGGAGAAACGCTGATATTCCTTGAGGTCGCCCACTCTAACAACTCGGTGCGGTTGAAACGAAGCTGACCGCTAACATGCTGAGCCGCTAATCCGCCTGT
>CALMZY010000252.1 GCA_937870865.1 uncultured Lentisphaerota bacterium
CGAGAAAGGTGGCGACGGTCAGCCCGAATTCGCGATCGGGGCCATCATCAGTGGCGGATACGCGGGTGGGTATACCGTTTCACAGGTTCAGGGCGGAAGTTACAACGCCAGCACTGGATCCGGGGTGGTCGCTCAATCGGAAGCGACCGTAGTCGCCCAGGGTTTCGGCTGGAACTCGACCACCGCAACCGCGGGACTGAACACCTTCACCACGAGTTCGGCAGATCCGGTCAACATGCTGACCGGAAACATGTTCCACAGCGAGCGCGACCTCTCGATCAAGGGCCGCGGCGGCCTGCCGATCGTCTTCGAGCGCTGGTACAACTCCCAAGCTCCGACGGATGGTCCCCTTGGCTTCGGCTGGACCCACAGCTTCAACCATCTGTTGCGCTTCTACGGCCTTGAGGATGGCGCCGCAAAGCTTGGCTGGATTGACGGCACAGGAGCAGAGCGCTACTTCTCGACGAACTCCCATGTCAACGGAAATCTTCTTCAAGGAACACATCCCAGTCCGGCCGGTGTATTTGTGGTCTTCGAGCGGCTGGCGGACGGCAAATACCGGTTGACCGAGCGCAACGGCCTCAAGTACGTCTTCGAGAGCTATAACGCCGGAAGTACAACCTGTGGATCAGCTCCTGCGACCTGCCCGACCGCGAAGTTGCTGTCGATCACGGACCGGAACAACAACACGCTTACCCTCAGTTACTTGTCAAGCCGACTCGACAAGCTCACCGACGGGCTGAACCGCCAGCTCACGTTTTCCTACACAGGCACCCGAATCTACGAGATTGCGGATTGGAGCGGCCGCAAGGTGCGCTTCGAATACGATGGCGCAGGAAACCTGACGAAGGCATGGAACGCCCTTGCGCTGGCAAGCACGCAGAACCCGGTCGAGTATCAGTACTACTCGATCGATGACGGCGAGCGGCTTTCGCACGCAATGAAGCAGTACAAACTGCCGCGCGGCAACGGCATGCGGTTTGACTACTACGCGAACGGGAGAGTGTTCCGGCATACCCCGTTCGGGACCGACGGCGTTCCCAAAGACGGACATGCCACCACCTTCGTGTGGAACGAGTTCCGGCGCGAAGCAAGAACCGTCAATCCGCGCGGTCACGAACGGCAGTTCATCTTTGACAAATATGGCAATCCCATCAAGATCACTGAAGAAGACGGGGCGGAGCGCGAATACACGTACCACGTCGAGAATCCGGCCACGGTCAACCTGCGCAAGACGTCCAAAGACCCGCAGGGGCTGGTGACCCAATACCATTACGACGCCTCCGGGAACGTGACCCAGATGGATCTTCCTACCGGGATGGTCCACTACATGGACTACAACTCGTTCGGACAGCCGCAACGCGTTCAGGATGCACGCGGCAACTGGCGATTGCTCGCATACGACGTGCGCGGAAATCTCACCGATGAAGTGGTTCTGAAAGCGGGATTTGTACCGACGGCGGGGACGACTCCTGCGGCGGCGCAGGTGCTGGCCTGGACGCAGTTCGGGTACGACGCGTACGGTAATCCGACAGCGACGAAGCGGCTGCGGAGTTTTGCC
>CALMZY010000253.1 GCA_937870865.1 uncultured Lentisphaerota bacterium
CGATGCACGGAATGTGCGTCTCCGCCATGAATTCGGCGACGGCCACGCCGAGGGGTACGTGCATGGGGATGCTCAGCACGTTCTCGAAGACCAGGATCTTGATGTCGAAGCGCCGGACGAAGTCGTAGATCGTGGACTTCAGGTAGTCGGCCATGGCGTGGATGCGGTCCGTGACGAGCCGGTCGCGCGCGGTCTGGCCCCAGATGCGGCTGCCGATCCAGAGGTTCTCGGGATGGCCGAAGAACGCCTCGGGGACGACGACGCTGGTCTTCTCGTCGCGGTCGAGGCGGCCGGCATACCAGAAGCACTGATGATCATCCTCCTTCAGGACCGCGGCCCACTTCGCGCTCTCGAGGGACACTCCGTCGGTGCCCGCGAAGCGCGTGGAGACGAAGCCGATCCGCTGAGGGGTGATGTACCGACTGCTTTTCCAGTTCTTAATGCCCAGGACCATGCCGTTGTTCTCCCTGGTTGAGGGGTTTTGTCGAGTCGCCCGCCAGATACACCGTCTGTGTAGGAAACGCGAACTCGATACCCTCCGCGTTGAATTGCGTCAGAATAGCCTGGTTGATCCGTTCGTTGAAAGCCAGGAAATCCCAGTAGTTGGGCGGATGATACCAGTAGATCATGATGAGGTTGAGCGACGCGGCGTTGAAGTCGTTGAAGTAGACGCGCGGCGGAAACTCGGGCCGCATGCCCTCGTGGTCTTTCAGGATCGCCTGGATGATCTCCACCGCGCGCCGGACCTTGTCGGGCGGGGTGTTGTAGGTGATGGTGATGTTCGAGAGGCGTCGGATGTACGGGCGCCTGCCGATGTTCAGGATCGTCCGGTTCGCCATTTCGCCGTTCGGGATCGTCACGAGATGGCCGTCGAGAGTCCGGATGCGGGGCGAACGGAATCCGACTGCCTCCACGGGCCCGGCGTGGCCGTCCACGACGATGCGATCGCCGAGACCGAACGGCTTGTCGGCCAGGATCACGAGCGAGCCGAAGAAGTTCTTCAGCGTGTCCTGGGCGGCCAGCGCGACGGCCAGGCCGCCGACTCCGAGGCCCGCAATCAGGGACGTCACCGGCTTGTCGCTGAGCGCCGTGGCGACCTGCAGGAGCGCGAGGATGACGACCGTGACCCGGAGACTTTTCCGGACCAGGGGTGCGAGCATGTCGTCCATCCGGCTCGATGTCTTCGCGATCAGGGAACTGAACCAGTGATCCGCGACATCCACGAGGCGGTAGACGACCCAGGCCACGGAGAGGATGAAGAGGATGTTGACCGCCGTGTTGAACAGGTTGCCGACATTTTCGCTCAGGCGAAGGAATCCCACGCCGGCCTCCAGGCCGACCGCGAACGACACGAACCCGATGGAGTCGGCGAGCGATGTCATCGTCACCGCGGCGATGCCCCGGCCCTTGTCGTCCAAGCGCTTCGCGGCGCCCTGTAGAACCAGCCGGCCGACCTTCCCCAGGATCAGGGCCGCGAGCAGTGAGCCGAACAGGCCGACGAGGCGCCACGGCTCATTCCCCGCGAAGGTCATTCCGGAGAGCCAGTTCATGTCATTCATGATTCTACACCTAATCCCATTCTCTTCGATCCGTCAACCCTCGACGACCTGTTTTGCCCGCGGTGCGCCGTGCGGGTCGCTATCGCCAAGGTGAATTCATCAACGACGAACGGCCTGCGTGAACGATCCGCCACATGGGAGATGGGGAAGAAGCTGCCGGCGGATCCCGGCCCTGGGCGCACGCGCTCAACGTCAAACGGTTCCGTCGTAGTGATGCCGTTTCAGCCAGGCGAGCATGCTTTGAACGCTTCCTGTGGCCATGTTGATCGAAGTATCCGCGCCTCCGTAGTAGACCTTGAGCGTGTCGCCGTCGGGGTCCAGCACGGCACCGCAGGGGAAGACGACATCGCCGACGTCGCCCGTACGTTCATACGGGGTCACCGGGCCGAAGATCCATTCGTCGCTGCGATAGATGACCTTCGTGGGATCCTCGAGGTTCAGCAGGGCAAGACCAAGGCGGTAAAGACAGCCCGCGGCCGTCTGCCGCACGCCGTGGTAGATGATCAGCCAGCCCTCCGGCGTTTCGATCGGGGGGGTGTTGAGGCCGATTTTTCGCGCATCCCACCATGCGCCATCGCGCGCGGGCATCAGGACCCTGTGGCTTCCCCAGTGGCGCAGGTCCGGCGAGAAGGATATCCACATATGTGCGGAACCCGATGCCGGCACCGGGCGGTGAATCATGGCCCAGTGTCCGCCGAAGCGGCGGGGAAACAGGGCCGCGTCCTTGTCCTCGGGAGGCATGACCATTCCGTAGTACTCAAACGCGCGGAAATCCTGTGTCAGCGCCAGGGACACGCCCGGGCCTCCGCGCGAATACGCCGTGTACGTGACGGCGTAGCGGTCGATTTCCGGGACCCAGACAATACGGGGGTCCTCGACGCCCCAGACCTCTTCCGGGCGATCCGGAGACCGGGCCGGGAACGTGGGCGATGGATCGATCGTCCATTGGGTCATGCCGTCGGCGGAACGGGCCGTCGCGAGGTGCGAGATGCCGCGGCGGTCTTCCGCGCGGGCCAGAAGCAGTATTTCGCCCGTGTCCTGGAGACGAACGGCGCCGGGATTGAACACCGCGTTGACGGGATACGGCCACAGGGCGGCTGTCAGCAACGGATTTTGCGGCCACCGCTGAAGGAGTTCGCCTGGCTGCCCTGGATCGGTCCTGTCTTCCTGCGTCGGGTTCATGGGCAACTCCTCTCTCATGAATTGGCGGAGTTCATTTCGTCTTCCAACTCGCTCATGGTCAGTACGCTGAGCAGCCACACGACGGTGGATTCCGCGCCCTGGTTCTGGTTGATTCGATCGGCGTGCAGGCCGTCGTGGCAGGCCCCGGTCGCGTCGTCGTAGAGCGGCACGTGCAGATCGTTCCTTCCCAGGAACCAGTCGAACGCGCGGCGCGCGGATGTCAGCCAGCGTTCGTCCCTCGTGGATCGGTACGCGGTGAGACAGGCGTCGATCATGGTGCAGGCTTCGAGGGGTTGTTGATCAAAGCGGGCCTTCTCTCCGCCGCGATGGAACCAGCCGTTGGTGCCGACGGGGACGAAATGGCCTTCGGGGGCCGTCTGAATCCGGTCCAGCCAGTCCAGGCTGCGCAGCCCCATATCGAGCATGTGGTCGTGAGGCATCCACTTGCCTGCCTCGATGAGGGCATGGGCCAATCGGGCGTTCGAATAGGTCAGTTGATCTTCCGGCCACGACCAGTCGTTTGACTGGTTCCGTTCGAACTGTTGGAGGAGGCGAAGCGCCAGATCCTCCCTCTCGCGACGGAATGCCGTGGCGCCGCTGAAATGCCGCAGGTACTCCTGGATTCCGAGAATCGTGAAGGCCCACGCGCGTGGGGACGTGAAAGTGAGGGTGGCCCCGATCGCCTCCTCGAGCAACTGCATGGCGAGTCCGCGGTGTCCATCGCTGAGCGTGTGCGCCACGGTTTGAGCCAGGGCCCAGACCGCCCGCGCGTGCACGTCCTCGGTCGCCTCCTTCAAGGGTTCCCAGTCGCCGCGGAAGGTCAGGAAATTCCGGAAGCGCCCCGATTTCTCGTCGAACGCGTGGTAGAGGTATGCCAGATACTTCGCCTCGAGCGCCACCCAGTCGATTGCATGAGGCTTGTGGTTGCTGCCTTTGACGGCGACGATCAGCGCCCGCGCCTGGTCGTCCGTGCTGTAGCCGAAATGGCGGTTCGGCACGGAGAACTTCGCGTGCTGGATGATGCCCACGCTGTCGGTCAGCACCATCAGGTGGTGGGGGTTCAACTCGGGAAGTTCGTCGATCCTGTCCTTCGCGGGGAGGGTTGCGGTCACGGGCTTGGGCCGCGTCAGCCGCTCTTCGCGCACCGTCTGCATCAATTCGATATAGCTTCTCGCGACCTCCTTCCAGACCATGGAGCGGCCGAGCGTGTAGCCGCGTTTTCGCATCGCGTGCCGCTCGGTTTCGTTCACGAGGAGATCGATGACCGTGTCGGCCAGCGCGTCCGCGTTGCGGAAGGGAACCACCTTCCCTCGCTCTTCGGCGAGCATGTCCTCGGCGTACCAGTACGGAGTGGAGATCACGGCCTTGCCCGTGCCCAAGGCGTAGGCCAGGGTGCCGGACGTGATCTGCGCCGGGTTGAGATACGGCGTCACATAGATGTCGGCGCAGCCGAGGTACTCGCAGAGTTCGCTGAGTTCGACGAAGCGGTTCATGAACAGAACGTTCGATTCGAGCCCGAGTTCCCGAACTCTCTGTTGGAGGCCGAGACGGTACGACTCTCCGTGCTCGTGACGGACGTTCGGGTGCGTCTCGCCAAGGATGATGTAGACGATGTTGGGGTACTTCGTGACGATGCGCCGGAGCGCCTCGATCATGTACTCGAGGCCCTTGTTGGGCGACAGCAGGCCGAAGGTCAGGAGCACCGGCCGGCCTTCGACGTTGAAGTGATCCTTGTAGTAATTCGGATCCACGAACGGCATGTCGGGAATGCCGTGATGGATCATGGCGATTTTCGATTCGGGCACCCGGTAGATGGTCGTGAGGTAGTCGACCGCCCTCGGGCTCATCACGACCAGCCGGTCCGAGATTTCGGCCAGTTCCGTCAGCACCTTGCGCTGGTCCGGATTCGGCTCGAGCAGCACGGTATGCAAGGTGGTGATAATCGGCATCCGGACCTGCCGGAGAAGGGGGATCAGGTACCGGCCCGCACGCCCTCCGTAGATCCCGTATTCATGCTGGACGCACAGCACGTCCGGCTGGTTCAGCCGGATGAAGTCGGCGGCCAGATCGTATTGCTCCCGCCTCTCTTCTTCGATCTCGAACCGCACGAGCGGCGGATACGGATACCCCTCCGTCCGGTCGTTCATCGCCACGGCAAAACACGGCGTCTCGCCGGCCAGGCTGTTGACGGCCTCGCAGAGGTCCGTCGTGAACGTGGCGATGCCGCAACGCCGCGGCAAATAGTTTCCAAGAAATGCAATTCTCTGCAGAGCACCCGGCATGGTTATCCTTTGCAATTGTGAATCCGTCTCACTATTGTCTTCGCGCGGAGAATACGTCAAGCGAGACGCCCGTTTTTTTTCCGGTCGGACGAACGTTGCGTTTCGCCGCCGAGGAAAAAAGGACGATTCGGGTGGACGCGATTCACACGCGAAACTAGTATAAGACGTAGGCGTACAACAGGGGGCTCGCGGGACCATGTGAGGGGTCTCAGTCCGGGGTTGTGAGAAACTCCGCGGTGGGACAGACGCAATATGAATGGAGATGCGGCATTGTCGCAGCAAAATAACGACGGGAATTCCAGTGCGCCCGCGCCGGGGGCTTCGGAACGCGTTGACGCCATCGTGAAGAGTCTTCCGCGCATCCGCGAGATCGCGGCGGGGATGCAGGAAATCATCCTCGCGAACCTGGTGATGATCGGCGAGGTTCCCGCGCCCACGGGCGGGGAAGGGCGGCGCGTGGAGACGATTCTGCAGCGCCTCAGCGCCTGCGGCCTGCAGAACTGCTCGACGGATGAGAAGGGGAACGGATACGGCATCCTGTTCGGCGAGCAGAGCACCCGGAACATCCTGATTTCCGCGCACGCCGACACGTTCGTTTCCGACGTGGTCGATCAGACGGTCGAGATCGGACAGGATCGCGTGGTCGGGCCGTTTGTCGGCGACAACTGCCTGGCCCTCGCCGCGATGGTGTCTCTGCC
>CALMZY010000254.1 GCA_937870865.1 uncultured Lentisphaerota bacterium
CTCGCCCGAGGACGGGCGAATCTACACCCTCAGGCTGGACCTTCCCTCCATGTAGTGTCCGCTGTCCTCAGCGGAGGCTTTTCTCGCCCCAGGACGGGCGAATCTACACCCCTGGTTTCCGCCTCTGATCCCGTGGCCGTCCCTGATATTTGATTTGTGCGCCACACGGTACTCGGCGATAGTTCTCCGGCGCGTACTCTGCGGCATGTGAACACCATGCAAGATGCTGCACAATCGGCCGGTACGGAGGGAGTTTCGTCCTGGCGGCGACGCGTCTCCGCTCCTCTCCTGGCTCTGCTCCGCCAGGGGGCGACTCCGCCGAAACTGGCGCTTGCCGTGGCTTTCGGCTTCACGGTGGGCGTTTTTCCCGTGCTCGGCACGACTACAATCCTGGCCGTGGTTCTCGCCGCCATTTTCCGGCTGAACCAGCCGGCCATGCAGATCGGCAATGCGCTGTCGTCGATCCCCTTTTTCATTCTGCTGGTCCCGTTCGTGCGCCTCGGGGAACAACTGACGGGAAGCGGGCCGTTTCCCCTCGACGTGGACCTCCTGAGAGAGACGGCAAAAGAGGGATTCGTGCCGATGATGAATGCGTTCGGGCTGGCGATTCTGCACGGGATCGTTGGCTGGGCTGTTGCGGCCCCTGTCCTGACAGCCGCGCTCTACTTCATCTGCCTGCCGCTGATCCGCCGGTTCAACGTCAGCCGATAACCTCGCCCGCCTGCTGTCGCTGGTTCGCGCGCTTGCGCTGGGTGGCGTTCAGGATGCGCTTGCGTAAACGCAGACACTTGGGCGTGGCTTCAACAAACTCGTCCTGCGCGATGTATTCGATCGCGTGTTCCAGCGACATCCGCACCGGCGGCTCCAGTTGGATGCCCTTCCCCTCCCCGTGAGACCGGATGTTGGTCAGATGCTTCTGGCGAGTCGGGTTTACCGGCATGTCCTCCGCGCGCGGATTCTCGCCGACGATCATGCCTTCGTAGACTTCGTCGCCGGCGGTGATGAACAGCTTGCCGCGTTCCTGGATTGTGTCCAGCGCGTAGGCGGTTGCGACGCCGCTCTCGACGGACACCAGGGTGCCGCTCGTCCGCGTGCGGATCGGCCCGCAGTGAGGCTCGTACGATTTGAACATGTGGGTCAGCATGGCGCGGCCATTGGTCATGTTGACGAGGTCCGTCTCAAATCCGATCAGACCGCGCGTAGGCATGTCCGCCTCGACGGTCACGTGGCCGCCATGATGCTGCAGGTTCGTGATCTGTCCCCGGCGCGACGCCAGGTTCTGCATGACGTCGCCCAGACACTCGTCCGGAGTCTCCACCCAGACGGTCTCGAACGGCTCCAGCGTGCGCCCATCCTTCTTCTGGAGGATTACTTCGGGCCGCGACACCAGCACCTCGAATCCCTCGCGCCGCATCTGCTCAACGAGGATGGCGATCTGCAGTTCGCCGCGCGCGCTGACGCTGAACACGTTCGGCATGTCCGTGTCCTCAACCCGCAGGGAGATATTCGTCCGCGTCTCCTTGAGCAGCCGCTCCCGCAGCTGACGCGTGGTCAGGTACTTGCCGTCCCGGCCGGCCAGCGGGCCGTCGTTGACGCAGAACTGCATCTGGATGGTCGGCGGGTCGAGTTCAACGAAAGGAAGCGGCTCCCGCTCCTCGCTGTCACAAAGCGTTTCGCCGATGTCCAGATCTTCGAATCCTGCGACGCCAACAATGTTCCCCGCCACGCCCGTCACGGACTCGGAAGTGCGCATGCCGCTGAATTCGAGCACCTTGGTTACAACCGCCCGTTCCCGCTTGCCGTCCTTGTGGATGCAGACGATCGAGTCGTTCATCTTCACATGGCCGCCGAGGATCTTCCCGATCCCGATCCGGCCGACGTAGTCGCTCCAGTCCATGTTGCTGACGATCATCTGGAACGGCGCCTTGGGGTCGGCCTGCGGCGGCGGCACGTGCTTGATGATCGTTTCGAACAGCGGCTTCATGCCGTGCGGCTTGTCGTCCAGCTTCTTCAGCGCGTAGCCATCGCGCGCGCTTGCGTAGAGGAAGGGCGCGTTGAACTGGTCTTCCGAGGCGTGCAGCTCGAGCAGCAGCTCAAGGACCTGGTCGTGCACGCGGTGCGGGTTGGCGTTCTCGCGGTCGATCTTGTTGATAACAACAATGACCTTCAGGTTGTTCTGAAGCGCCTTGCGGAGGACAAACCGCGTCTGGGCCTGCGGCCCGTCCACGGCGTCGACCAGCAAAAGCACCCCGTCCACCATCTTCAGGATCCGCTCCACCTCGCCGCCGAAATCGGCGTGGCCCGGCGTGTCCACGATGTTGATCGTGGTGTCGTGCCAGTGGATGGACGCGTTCTTGGCCTTGATGGTGATCCCCTTCTCCCGCTCAAGGTCCATCGAATCCATCGCGCGCTCGGTGGTTGCTTCGTTCTCGCGATACGCACCGCCCTCCTTGAGAAGGCAGTCCACGAGCGTCGTTTTCCCATGGTCAACATGGGCAATGATTCCGATATTTCTGAATTTGGCTTTCATCGATCTGGTCGAACAAGGGCGCGGAGAATAACGATCTTCCCCCGGTTTGGAAAGCTATTTCGCGGGGACGTGAAAACACGCGAATAACAGGCCTGCGGCGGCCGCCGCGCAGGCGGCGCCGTAGAGAAACGGAGCGGCGGGGCTGATGTGCGTCCAAAGCAGGCCGGCGACGGCGCTGGCGGCGAAGGCCAGGATGCCTTGTACGGCGTGCAGGAGCCCCATCGCCGTGCCGCGATTCTCCGGCGTAGACAAATCGGCCACCAGCGCCTTGGACACGCCTTCCGTCGCGGCGGCGTACACGCCGTAGAGCGCGAAAAGCGCCCAGATCGCAAGCCCGCTGGTCGCGAAGGCGAACCCCGTGTACACGACGGCGAACACCCCCAGCCCGCCGATCATCAGCGTGCGACGGCTCAGCCTGTCCGACAGCCAGCCCGCCGGCGTCGCGGCGGCGGCGTAGATGAAATTGTAGAACACGTATGTCATCAGGACGGCGTTCGCGCTGAGGCCGACCTGTTTCGCCTTCAACAGAAGAAACACGTCGCTGCTGTTGCCGAGGGCGAACACTCCGAAAATCAGAACGACCCTCTTCAGGTCCCCGCTGAGCGGTCCTCTGCCCTGCGGCCCGGCGGCCGCAGGAACGGCCCGCGGCGTTTCGCGGTTCAGAAACGCGAGCGACGCAACGCCGAGCGCGGCCGGGATAAACGCGATCACGAAGATCGTGCGGTAGCTGAACTCGAATACGGAGAGGAACAGAACGGCAAGCAGCGGGCCGATGAATGCGCCGATCGTGTCCATCGCCCGATGCAGCCCGAACGCCTTGCCGCGCGCGTCGGGGTCGCAGGACGCGGCAATCATCGCGTCGCGCGGCGACGTGCGGATGCCCTTGCCGACGCGGTCGATCAG
>CALMZY010000255.1 GCA_937870865.1 uncultured Lentisphaerota bacterium
TGCGCAGATCGTAGAAGATCGGCCCCTTCTCGCGGTTCAGGATGGTCTTGGCGATCAGGGCCGTGATCATATCCATCGGAATGACGTTGCCTTTTTCGTCGATGAACCCGGCGCGATCCGCGTCGCCGTCATACGCGACGCCGAAATCGAATTTGCCGGACCGGATCTTCTCCTGGATCGGCTCGAGCGTGTCGAGCTTCAGCGGGTTCGCCTCGTGATTCGGGAACGTGCCGTCGAGCGTGTCGAACAGCCGGGCGGTCTTCACGAGGCCGTCGAACACCTTGTCCTCATAGATGCCCATCGCGTTGGCATAGTCCACGGCGATGGACAGCGGGCGGCGGATATCCGCGAACGACCGGATGTGCGCGACATACTCGGGGACGATGTTGTGCGTGGAGACTTTCCCCTGCACGGCGGCGGGCTTGGCGAAGTCCTCGGCGTTGACGATCCTCTCGAGCTCCTGGATTCCCGTGGCGCCGCTGATCGGGATCGCTTTCTCGCGGCACATCTTGAAGCCGTTCCACTCGCCGGGATTGTGCGATGCCGTGATCATGATGCTCGCGTCGGCGCCGAGCTTTCCGTTCCCGTAGTAGGACATCGGCGTCGAACACAGGCCGAGATCGATGACGTTCACGCCGTGCAGCGTCAATCCCTTCGCGAGCTGGTCGAACAACGGCTTGGAGTGGGGGCGCATGTCGCGGCCCACGACGACTTTCTTGCACCCCAGAAACGTGGCGAACGCGCGCCCCAGCTTGTAGGCGATTTCATCGGTCAACGTTTTCCCGTACACCCCGCGAATGTCATAGGCTTTAAAAATGCCTGCCATGGTTTCGTTTCTCCCGTGTTTGTATGCTGTTACGTGTTTTTAAGTGTGCGGCACTCTACCCCGCCTCTTGCGCAAGCGCAATACCCCTCGTACAGTAACAGGAATGCGGTTGCTCAAGTCAACAACAGGGAAGCGGGCTGGCAAGATCAGGAAACGCGGGGACAAATGAAAACATACGACAGCGTGATTGAAACGATTGGCCGGACACACCTCGTCAAGCTGGGCCGCCTTTTCGCCGGCACCGGGGCCGAGGTTTGCCTGAAGATGGAATCGCACAACCCGATGGGCAGCGTCAAAGACCGTATCGGCGTGGCGATGATCGACGACGCGGAGAAGCGCGGCGTCCTGAAGAAGGATACCGTCATCATCGAGCCGACGAGCGGCAATACCGGCATCGCGCTGGCGTTCGTGGCGGCCGCGCGAAAATACCGGCTGATCCTGACCATGCCCGAATCCATGAGCCTGGAGCGTCGCGCGATGCTGAAAGCGCTCGGCGCGGAACTCGTGCTGACCCCCGCGGAGAAAGGGATGCGGGGCGCCATCGAGAAGGCGAACGAGCTGGTGCAGCAGACACCCGGAGCGTGGATGCCGCAGCAGTTCGAAAATCCGGCAAACCCCGCGATCCACGAGGCCACGACCGGCCCGGAAATCTGGGAAGACAGCGGACACAACATCGACGCGATCGTCAGCGGTGTCGGCACCGGCGGCACGATCACGGGCGTCACGCGGTTCATCCGGAAGAAGAACCCGGACTTCAAGACGTTCGCGGTCGAGCCGGCCGACTCGCCCGTCATCAGCGGCGGCAAGCCCGGCCCGCACAAGATCCAGGGCATCGGCGCGGGCTTCATCCCGAAGAACCTCGACACCTCGCTGTTGAGCGGCGTGATCACCGTCGCGAACGACGAGGCGTTCGAGTGGGGCCGGCGGCTCGCGAAGGAAGAAGCCGTCTTCGCCGGCATCAGCACGGGCGCGAACGTGTGCGCGGTCGCCAAGGCCATCGAGAAGTTCGGCCTGAAGGGCAAGCGCATCGTGACCATCGCCTGCAGCTTCGGGGAACGCTATCTCTCGACGCCGTTGTACAAGACGGAGTGATGGAGTGGTGGAGTGTTGGGCTTGAGTTATGGCTTCCCAACACTCCATAACTCCAGTACTCCATTACTCCAATGCATGACACCGGTTGATTCCAGCACCTCCGCCCGCCTCCGTGTCGCCATCGGCATGAGCGGCGGGTTGGACAGTTCCGCCGCTGCCGCGCTGCTGGTGGAGCAGGGGTATGAGGTGATCGGGCTGACCGCGCATATGTGGCGCGAGGGCTCGCGCTGTTGCGCTCTGGAGGACGTGTCCCGCGCGATGAAGGTCGCGGAGTTCCTCGGCATCAAGCATTACACCATCGACTCCGTCGAGTTCTTCGGCGCGCAGATCGTCCACCCGTTCGTGGACGAGTACGTCCGCGGCCGCACTCCGTCGCCCTGCGTCCGCTGCAACCAGGTCATCAAGTTCGGCGTGCTCCTGCGCGACGCGCTCGAGTTCGGCTGTACGCACGTGGCGACCGGCCACTACGCGCGGATCGAATCCCGCGACGGAATTCTGCATCTTCTGCGCGGCCGCGACGCCAACAAGGACCAGTCGTATTTCCTCCACCGGCTCGACCAGGCCCAGCTCGCGCACGTCCTGTTTCCGCTCGGCGGTATGACGAAGCCCGAAGTCGCGGAATACGCGAAGCAAAAAAACCTGCCGGTGAAGTTCGATTCGGAGAGCCAGGACCTGTGCTTCATTGGCGACGACGGCTATGTGCCGTTCCTCGAGAAGCGCCGGCCGGATCTGAAGAAACCCGGCCCGATCGTGGACAGCGCCGGCCGCGAGCTCGGGCGGCACGACGGCTACCACCATTACACCGTCGGCCAGCGCGAGGGCATCGGCATTGCCTCCGAGCACCGGCTGTACGTCAAGGAAGTGCATCCCGAGACGAACACGGTTGTCGTCGGCACGCGCGAGGATGTGTTGAGCGAACGTTGTTTCGTGGACGATGTCCAATGGATCGCGGGCAAGCCGCCGGCCGATGGGCTCGCCTGCACGGTGAAACTTCGTTACCGGCACAAGGGCGCGCCCGCGAAAGTGCGCGTGCTGGAACCGGGCCGGATCGAGGTTATCTTTGAAGAGGAACAGTTCGCGGTGACGCCGGGCCAGGCCGCTGTGGTGTACGACGGCGACGAAGTGCTCGGTGGCGGATGGATTTCATGAAACCTGAAACCGGAAACCTGAGTTGAGCAGGAAATTGGCGGAGTTGGAGAAGATGCTTCGCGAGATGGGGTCCGTGCTTGTCGCGTTCAGCGCGGGCGTGGACAGCACGTTTCTTGCGGCGATCGCCCAACGGGTTCTCGGCCACAATGCGCTTGCCGTGACCGCGACGTCGCCGTCCATCCCGGCACGGGAGGTTCAGGCGGCGACTGACCTGGCGAAGCAAATCGGCATCCGACACCGGCTGGTTCAGTCCAACGAGATGGCGAACCCGGCCTATGTCGAGAACGCGCCCGACCGCTGTTACCACTGCAAGTCGGAACTGTTCGACCAGCTCCGGAAGATCGCGCGCGAGGAAAATCTCCGCTTCGTGTTGGATGGCTCCAACACCGACGATCTTGGCGACTACCGGCCCGGCAGTAAGGCGGCGAAGGAAAAAGCCGTCCGTAGTCCGCTACAGGAATGCGGCTTCACGAAAGCGGAAATCCGCGAGGCCTCGCGCGCCATCGGGCTGCCGACCGCCGACAAGCCGTCGTTCGCGTGTCTCGCGTCGCGGTTCCCGTACGGCACGATGATCACCGCGCAGGCCCTCGGCGCTGTGGAGAAGGCCGAGAACGCGCTTCGCGATCTCGGGTTCGAGCAGGTGCGCGTCCGCGCGCACGGCGAGATCGCCCGGATCGAGCTCCTGCCGCAGGATGTCGCGCGCGCGGCAGAACCCGAAGTTCGCTCTCGGATTGTTTCGGACCTTCAGAAAGCCGGGTTCCGCCACGTGACGCTGGATCTCCAAGGCTACCGCACGGGAAGTATGAATGAAGGGTTGAAGTCGACAAGCTCTTCGTAGAAGCGATCTCCAGATCGCTTTGCAACGCGCTCTGGAGAGCGCGTCTACTGTAGGACCGCAAGGGCGATTTCCGGACGTTGGACGTTTCAGCGGCGGTTTTTCCAACCATTGGAAGAATCTTCCCTGCTTCTTGGCCTGCTGGCGCGTGATTCTGCCCCGTCAGGCAAAGGCTTATCCTAATCTTAACCTGGGCCCCCTTCATGTGTACAATAGTAGTGGCGCCGGAAGAGCGCCCGCTCGCCTGCGTGAAGGGCTGAGCCCATCTTCCACCGATCGAGCAGACAGATGGTTATGATGGCTAACCTTCTCTCTGCCTGAGATTGCAGGCGCCGGGCGGGAGAGAGGAAGGAGCGCATCATGACCTCGCAACGTTATCCCGTCACCCCGACCCAGACTCTTCCTGCCAAGCCAAGCCTTGAGCAGTTGAAGAAGCAGGCCAAGGACCTCCTCAAAGCGGTGAAGTCCGGAGACACCTCGGCCTGCCCCGTCCTGCGGTTGCACGTCCGTTTCGCGGACAGCCCGGACGAGGCGATCCTTGGTGCGGACCTGTCCCTTCAGGAGGTCCAGCACGTGGTGGCACTCCAGTACGGGTACAAGGACTGGTCCGCCCTGCGCGAGTTCGTCGCAGCGTTCGGCACGGAGAGCCGCGCGGAAACACCCGGCGAACATGAAATGCTCGCCGCGATCCTGAACGCCGCTTTCGCCGAAGGCGCGAGCGACATCCACATCGAGCCGGGCTCGAAGCACACCCGCGTGCGCTTCCGGGTGGACGGTGTTCTGCGGGAGAAGGATCCCATGCCGGCCGAACTCGGCGGCCGCGTCGCGCGCGAGGCGATGCGGTGGGCGGCGCTCGACCTCGAGAAGCCGTTGCCGCAGGACGGACGGTTCGTCACCGACGCCATCGGCCGCGAGATCGACGTGCGGCTGAGCGCCATGCAAAGCCATCACGGCTCCGTCGTCACGATGCGGTGCCTGGTGGCTGGCCGGCTGATCGGTATCAACGAAATCGGGTTCGAGCCGGAGCAGCTTCGTCTCTTCCGTTCGAAGCTGGAACGGCCGACGGGCCTCATCATTGTGACGGGCCCGACCGGCAGCGGCAAGACGACCACGCTCTACGCCGCGCTCTCCGAGATCAACACGGCGCAGCGCAAGATCGTGACCGTCGAGGACCCGGTCGAGTACCTCATCGAGGGGATTGACCAGATCCCGGTCCGGCCGGACCAGGGCGTGGACTTCCCGCGGGCGCTCCGCAGCGCCCTGCGGCAGGATCCCGACACCATCATGGCCGGCGAGATCCGGGATGCGGAGACGGCGAATATCCTGATCCAGACGGTGCTGACGGGGCATCTCGCGCTGAGCACGCTGCACACGGACGAGGCGCCGGCGGTGGTCGTTCGCCTGCTCGATATGGGCATTCCGCCGTTCCTGGTCAAGGACACGGTCTGCTGTGTCGTTGCGCAGAGGCTTGTCCGCTGCGTGTGCGAAAATTGCAAGGAGAAGCACGTGCCGGACGCCGGCCTGCTCGACCGCGCGGGACTGCCAGCCGACGCGGTTCTCTACGCGGGCCGGGGCTGTGACCGCTGCAACCGAACCGGGTACCGCGGGCGTACGAGTGTGTTCTCGGTGCTCGACGTGACGGATGCCGTGAAGGCGGCGATCATGTCCGGCAATGCCGGGCACATTGCGGCGGCGGCAGGCGCGGCCGGCTGCGAGCCGCTCCGCGTGGCGGCGGTGCGGAGAGCCGTCGCGGGTGTGACCTCCCTCGAAGAAGCGCTGCGCGTCACGGCGGCGGTGTAGCGCACGGCACGGCATGCGCCCCCGGCCTGTGCCGGGGGCGCAAAGCCGGCGAAAGGAGGGAAACATGAACACCCGCCATGACACCGCACTGGACCGCATGCTCGCCGCGCGCGCGGACGCGCCGGCGATCGCCCTCGAAATCATCGCGCAGGCGCGCGCGGGCCTCGAGCCGTTCTGCGAGATACCCGAGGGCTATCGGCACTGCCGGCTCGAGCACGTCGCGCGCGACCTCGACGCCCTGACCGACGCGGAGATCCGCGATCTGACGGAGAACCCGACGGGTCCGATCGTGAACCCGGTCCGCGCGCACCTCGATGCGATGGAGTTCTTCCGGATGATCCTCGAAGGCGACCCGTGTGTCTGCGAAAACGGCGACCCGCTGCGTCCGACACTCGGCGCATACCTTGTCGGCCCGCCCGGAGCAGGCAAGACGCACATCATGGCCGCGTTCGGCCTGCTCGTGAAGGAGCGGCTGGACCGCCAGCTCGCGCGGATGGAGCGCACGCTCGTCCGGCTCGTCGAGCAGATCTACGAGCAGACGCTCGACGGGCAGGCCGAGTGGTCGCGTCGTCCGCTGGAGGAGAACAACCGCTGGGTGCTCTCGGCCCCGCGCGCGGCGGATGCACGCATGCGCAAGCTGCTTCCGCCGGAGGAGCGTTTCGCGGCGGCCGTGAAGGAACTGCAGAGGCGGGTGCGGGCCTACCCGTACCAGCCGACCGACGTGCTGTACCTCGGGTTCGAGGAACTGTTCGGCGAGCTGCAGCGCGACCGGGAGCGGCGCGCGCGGGTCTTCGAAGCCATCGAGCGGGCGCGCATCGTCTTCATCGACGACGTTCATCCGAAGGGTGACCCGGAGCGGATTCGCGTGATCCAGCAGCTGATCGAGCGGCGCTACGAACTCGACCGGTCCGGCACGTTCCTGACGACGAACCTGTCCTCCGAGGAACTCGGGGGAGGGGACAGGACGATCGCGCAGCGACTGCTCAGCCGATGCAGCGAGAGCTTCATCCAGTTCGACTTCAGCGAGTGCGCCGATTGGCGCATGCAGGTGAAGTCGCGCCGCATCCGGCTGGTTGAGAAGAGCGTTCGGGATCGGCTGGGCCCGCCCGGCAGCCGGCCGTAGGCCGACGCTGTGCGTCGGCGTGTGTCTACGTGCTGTCGCATGAGATATTTGTTAGTATTCTGCCCCGCAAAACGGGAGGGCCCGATGAGCAACGACGAATGCTGCCCGAAATGCGCGAAGAAGTACGGCAAGAATTATGTTGTGATCCTGGGTCAGATCGCGTGATCGTCGGAGGATAAAGGAGTTTTTCCGAAATGGACATTCCACGGATATTCAACATCACCGAAAGCGCGCACCGCATCCACAACCCGATCACACCCGAGAAGCTCGCCATTCTCGGCGCGGCGCTGCGACTGGAATCGGGCACCCGAGTACTCGACCTCGGCAGCGGTTCCGGGGAGATGCTGTGCACCTGGGCGCGCGATCACGGCATCGTCGGCACCGGCGTCGACATGAGCCAGTTGTTCGCCGAGCAAGCAAAGCTCCGTGCCGAAGAACTGGGCGTCGTCGATCAGGTCAAGTTCATCCATGGCGATGCTGCGGGCTACGTCTCTGACGAGAAGGTTGATGTGGCGGCCTGCGTCGGCGCTACCTGGATCGGTGGGGGAGTCGCCGGCACAATCGAACTTCTGGCACGGAGCCTCAAGAACGGAGGGATCATTCTCATTGGCAAGCCCTACTGGCGGCAGTTGCCGCCGACGGAAGATGTTGCCAGGGAATGTCTTGC
>CALMZY010000256.1 GCA_937870865.1 uncultured Lentisphaerota bacterium
CGGCAAAGTGCTCACCGGGCTTGTAAGACGTATTGACAAAGAGGGCGTCTTGCATAACATATCCGACCTTTCAAGTTCGGACTCCGTGGCGAAAGCCCTGGTGTAGAAGGGAAACATGGCACAACTCGAAGGCAGAATAGCGATTGTTACCGGAGCGGCCCGCGGCATCGGCCAGGCCATTGCCGTGAAGCTGGCTTCGGAAGGCGCGGACATTGCCCTTTGCGACGTGGAGAAGGACTGGCTGACGGAAACGGCCGGCCTGATCGCGGCGACGGGCCGTCGCGTGGAATGTTTCGCGGTGGATGTGAGCAACGGGGCGGCGGTGCAGGCCGCGGTGGACCAGATCGCCGGGAAGTTCGGAAAAATCGATATCCTGGTCAACAACGCGGGTATCACGCGCGACACCCTCCTGATCCGGATGTCCGAGGAGGATTGGGACAAGGTCCTGCAGGTGAACCTGAAAGGGGCGTTCCTGTTCACGAAGGCGGTTGCCCGGCCCATGATGAAGCAGCGGGCGGGCGCGATTGTGAATGTTGCCTCGATCATAGGCTTGATCGGGAATGCCGGACAGTGTAACTATGCCGCATCCAAGGCCGGATTGATTGCTTTGACCAAGTCGGTGGCCAAGGAGTTGGCGGCGCGCAATATTCGCGCGAACGCGGTGGCTCCGGGTTTCATCAAGACCAAGATGACCGAGAAGCTGACCGAGGATATTCAGAAGAAGATGTTGGAAGCCATTCCGTTGGGCCGTTTTGGATTGCCTGAGGACGTGGCAAACGTGGTACTGTTCCTGGCCAGTGACGCGGCTTCGTATGTCACGGGCCAGGTTTTGACGGTCTGCGGTGGTATGGTGACAGCGTAGGTGATTCAGGATTAAGGAGGAAAGCACATGGCGCTCGAAGATAAAGTCAAAGACATCATCGTTGAACAGCTTGGCGTGAACCCGGAACAGGTCACTCCCGAAGCGTCTTTTATCGAAGACCTCGGGGCCGATTCCCTGGACACGGTGGAACTCGTCATGGCGTTCGAGGAAGAGTTCGGAGCCGAGATTCCGGATGAAGATGCCGAGAAGCTGACGACCGTCGGCGCCGTCATCAGCTACCTGAAGGAAAAAGGCTTCGGCGGGTAGTCGCGGCGGATGTTTTGGCCGGTGATGGCCAATGGGTCATCATCGGCCTCTTTTTTGGCGACGCGCGCGGCGCGAATTTCCGCGCGGGAGAAGAGTCATGGAACGCAGAAGAGTAGTCGTTACGGGCATGGGCCTCGTGTCCCCCCTGGGATGCGAACTAAACAAGTTCTGGGAGCGCCTGGTGAATGGCCATTCGGGCATTCGCGCCATGAGCCGTTTCGACTGCTCCAAGTTCACGTCCCGGATTGCCGGCGAGGTGGTCGATTTCAACATCGACGAGTTCGTCTCCAAGAAGGAACAGCGCCGGATGGACCCCTTCTGCCATTACGGCATCGCGGCCGCGAAGCTTGCGGTCAAGGACAGCGGGCTCGACTTCACCGCCGGGAACAACGAGCGGGTGGGCGTGCTGGTGGGGTCAGGCGTCGGCGGCCTGCAGGTCCTGCAGGAGCAGATGGAAGTCTTTATCGCCAAGGGGCCGTCCCGTTTTTCCCCGTTCATGATTCCGCAGATGATCAGCAACATCATCAGCGGCTATATCGCCATCGATCACCACCTCAACGGCCCCAATTTCGGCGTGGTCTCCGCCTGCGCGACGGCGACGCATTCGATCGGCGAATCCCTCCGCATCCTTCAGCACAACGAGGCCGATGTCATGCTGGCCGGCGGCACCGAGGCGCCTCTCTGCGCGCTCGGCGTCGGCGGTTTCTGCGCGATGCGCGCGCTGAGCACCCGCAACGATGACCCGGCCCGGGCCAGCCGTCCGTTCGACGCGAACCGCGACGGGTTCGTCATCGGCGAAGGCGCCGGCGTTCTTGTCCTTGAAGAATACGAGCACGCGAAGAAGCGCGGCGCGAAGATTTACTGCGAATTGGCCGGCTACGGCCGCACCTGTGACGCCTACCACATCACCGCGCCGGACTCGGAAGGCAAGGGCGCCGCGCGCGGAATGCAACTGGCGTTCGAGGACGCCGGGCTGCGCGCCGAAGAGATCGACTACATCAACGCGCACGGCACGAGCACGGAATTGAACGACAAGTGTGAGACCCTCGCGATCAAGGTGGCGCTCGGCCTCGACAACGCGAAGAAGGTGGCCATCAGCTCGACCAAGTCCATGACCGGCCATCTGCTCGGCGCGGCGGGCGCGGTCGAATCCGTGGTCTGCGCTCTCGCGATTCAGAACGGCGTCGTGCCGCCGACGATCAACTACGAGACGCCGGACCCGGCCTGCGACCTGGACTATGTCCCGAACCACGCGCGGCCGATGAAGGTGAAAGCCTGCCTCAACAACTCGCTGGGCTTCGGCGGCCATAACGCCACGCTTTGCTTCAAAGCGGCGGAGTAGGATTCCATCGTCCTCGTCGTCGTCCTCGCGCTCGTCCTCGATTTCCTCGAACGTCCGAGTACGACGACGAGGAGGAGGACGATTGTTTTAATTTGTTCTTCCTTCCACGGAACCGGCTATAATACTTCCATAGTGAATGACGTGAAATTTGCCCGTGCCAGCGCTGAGATATTCATCCCCGACCGCGTGCCGGTTTCGAAGGCTCTTTCGCGCACGACCGCGATGTGCATTGCCGCGCACCCCGACGACATCGAGATCATGGCTCCGCATGCGATCCTCGATGGCTTTGGCCGGACCGACCGGTGGTTCACAGGCGTCGTCGTGACCGACGGCGCGGGCAGTCCCCGTTCCGCCCGGTACGCGCGGTTCACCGACAGGCAGATGCGGGCTGTCCGCCGGCGGGAGCAGAAGAAAGCGGCCGTGGTCGGTGAGTATGGGGCGCTCGTCATGCTGGATCATCCCGGATCTGCCGTCAAGAACGCGCGGGCACAGGATGTGCGTGAAGATCTCTGCAGGCTGCTTCTGGCCGCCGCGCCGGATGTGGTGATCGGCCACAATCCGGCGGACAAACACGATACCCACGTCGCGCTCGCTCTGAGGACCCTTGAAGCGTTGCGGGCCCTTCCGGCGAAGGCGCGGCCCCGCAAATTCTATGGCGGCGAGGTCTGGCGCGATCTGGACTGGATGCCCGACGGCGAGAAAGTCCTGTGGGATATCTCCCTGCGCGAGAACATTCAATCGGCCCTGCTCGGCGTTTACGACTCGCAGATCAGCGGCGGGAAGCGCTACGATCTGGCCGCGGTGGCGCGGCGTCGGGCCGCGGCGACCTACAGCCAGTCGCACCGGGTCGACACGGCCACGGCGCTGAGCACGGCCATGGACCTGACGCCGCTTCTGCGGGATGTCCGGATCGATCCCGGGGAATACGTCGGCGATATGATCGACCGGTTCAGGAAAGAGGTCCTGAAGAAAATGGAGCGATTCCTGTAATCATGGACGACGCGGCCCTCACACAAGCCCGGGAACAGTTGGAGAAGTTCGGCAAGGTACTGCCTTCGAAGGGGAGGGTGCTGATCATTCCCCACGATTATCCGGATCCGGACGCCCTGGCCTCCGCCGCCGCGATGCATCTCCTGCTCGCGGAGCGATTTCACGTCCAGGGCCAGATCGTTTTCACCGGCCGCGTGTCGAGGGCGGAGAACCGGGAACTCCTGAACCATTGCCGGTATCGGTGGCATCAGCTCGAGGATCTTCGAGTACCCGGTTCGCGCGTTCCGTGCGTTTTTGTGGACACGGCGCCCTGGTCGGGCAACGTGACGGTCCCTTCATTCGCCAAGCCGGTCGCCATTTTCGACCATCATCCGTTCAAGTCGAAGAAACGATGGAGCGATGTCTTCAGCGATATCCGCGTCGGCACGGGCGCGACGGCGAGCATGGTGTACGAGTGCCTGACCGCGGCGGGCATCATGGTGCCGAAGTGGCTCGCGTCGATCATGGCCTATGCGATTGCCGCGGAAACGCTGGACCTTTCCCGCAGTTGCACGGACCTCGATCTCGAGGCTTACACAACCCTGCTGGCTCGTTCGAACATGACGATCATCGGGAAAATCCGGCACGCGCCGCTTCCGCGTTCCTATTACGCGCAGCTGCAGGAGGCCATTAAGAACGCCTTCGTGTACGGACGCGTATCCTGGACGCACCTGGATTCGGTCCAGCAGCCCGAGATCATCGCCGAGATTGCCGAACTCCTTTGCCTGATGGAACGCGTCACGTGGGCGTTCTGCACGGGCTACTATGGCGACAACCTGCTTGTGTCCATCCGGTCCGACAACAAGGGAGCCCGTTGCGGCAGTCTGCTGAAGAGCCTCGTGCGAAAGCAGGGCTCCGTGGGAGGGCACAACCAGATGGCCGCCGGCTACCTGGATATGAAGGGCCTGTCCCCCGAGGAGAAGGAGAATCGCCGGGATGCGTTTCTGAAAAACCTGATCGCCCGAATCGAGAAGAAGCCGGTCCAGACGGACCCTGTTGGGCTCTTTGCCAAGCCATTGGTGGGCTGAATGCCGTCCAAACCCCGTAATTCAAAGACGTTCCAGTCTGCAGGCATTTATCGCTTGACGGTCCAGCGTCAGTTACGCAAAGTATGCGCAATTTCCGTATTTTCAAAGGGATAAAGGAAACTTTTCATGTTCGATCGCTTACTCGGAGTCTTCTCCAACGATATCGGCATCGATTTAGGCACGGCTAACACGCTGGTTTATGTTCGCGAGCGCGGCATTGTCATCCGGGAGCCATCCGTCGTGGCTATTCAGGCGGGCACAAACCGCGTTTTGGCTGTGGGTGACGAAGCAAAGAAAATGCTGGGACGCACGCCCGGTAACATTGTGGCCATACGGCCCATGAAATCCGGAGTGATCGCGGATTTTGAGATTACGGAAGCCATGCTGCGGTACTTCATCCGGAAGGTTCACAGCCGCCGGATGTGGGTCAGGCCGCGCTGTATCGTGGCGGTTCCCAGCGGAATTACGGAGGTTGAAAAGCGCGCCGTGAAGGATTCGGCAACCCATGCGGGCGCGCGCGAAGTGTATCTGATCGAGGAACCGATGGCCGCTGCCATCGGCGTCGGCCTGCCGGTCCAGGAACCGGCCGGCAACATGATTGTGGACATCGGAGGCGGTACCACGGAAGTGGCGCTGATTTCCCTGGCGGGAATCGTGCTCAGCCGGAGCGTCCGCGTCGGTGGCGACGAAATGGACGAAGCGATCGTCCAGTATATGAAGCGGGTGTACAATTTGATGATCGGTGAGAGGACGGCTGAGGAAATCAAGATCGCGATCGGTTCGGCGTATCCCATGGGGGAGGAGACGAACATGGAGGTCAAGGGCCGCGACCTGGTCGCGGGACTTCCGAAGACCTTGACGATCACGTCGGAAGAGGTGCGGGATGCCTTGCAGGAGCCGGTTTCGGCCATCGTCGAGGCGATTCGCATCACTCTTGAGCGCTGTCCTCCGGAACTTTCGGCGGACCTGGTGGACCGGGGACTTGTTCTCGCGGGCGGTGGTGCCCTCTTGAGGGGCATCGACAAGCTCATCGCGGAACAGACCGGGCTGCCGGTTCATATTGCCGATGATCCCTTGTGTGCGGTGGCTGAAGGCACGGGTATTGTGCTCCACGAGCTCAATTTCCTGCGCAAGGTGGCCAACGTCAGCCGCACATACTGATCTGCCTCGTAGACCCGTAGCATGTCGTATCCTCGCAGACCGGCTCTTCGTCCTCTCTGGTGATCGGGCTTTTCAGGGACGAAATGAGAGACAGAAGTATCGTACTGTGGGTGGTCCTGGGGGCTGTGCTCCTTGCGGTGCTCAATCTGCCGGCCTCGGTATCGAGCCAGGCGAAGGCCGCATTGCGCGAGGGCGTTGCGCCCTTGCAGGGCGCGCTGTCCGGGTTCACGCGGTGGGTGGGGGAAAGCATCCGGTCCGTCCGCGGCATCGGCGGGCTCGTGCGCGAGAACCAGCAGATGTCCGCCGAACTCGTCCGCCTTCGCAACGAAGTCCGTGACCTTCAGTCCCTGGCCCAGGATAACGCCGCGCTCCGCGAACAACTCCAGTTCTCCGCCCAGTCCGGACGCCGGCTTACCCCGTGTGAAGTCATTGCCCGCGACATTACCGGCTGGTGGCAGACGATCCGGCTGAGCAAGGGCGTGAGCGACGGCGTGTCCATGGACATGGCTGTCATGACGTCCGACGGGCTCGTGGGCAAGACCGTGGATGTCTCCGCCCGGACGAGCGATGTCCTGCTGATTTCGGACGCGGGCTGCAAGGTCTCCGCGCGGGTGGTCCGGACCGGTGCGTTCGGCGTGGTGTCCGGAAACGGCCCCGCGCGATCGGGCCAGGCCTCCTGCCGGATGGATTTCATCAACAAGAACGTTCCGGTTCTGCCCGGCGACGAGGTGGTGACGTCCGGTCTGGGGGGCGTGTTCCCCAAGGGGCTTCTGATCGGTTACGTGGACAAGGTGCACAAGGACGAATCCGGCCTCTTCCAGCGCGCGGACATCATTCCGAAAGCCGACCTGGGCCGGCTGACGTATGTGTTCGTGGTCGCGGAGCAGTCGTATGGGGCGGATGATTACCTGATGAAGACGCGGTCTTCGGAGGGGGGCGCGCCTTGACCACGCTCCTCATGTTCATGGCCATCCTTGTCGGCGCCGTGGCACAAGCCGTGTTCCCGACGTTCTACTGGCTCGGGCAGGTCAACGCGCCGGTCCTGCTCGGCCTCGTGATCTACTACGCGCTGGCCCACTCGCGCGGCACGATGCTCCAGGCCGCCATCTTCGCGGGGCTCCTGCAGGATGCTCTGTGCATGATCCCCCTGGGCTATTCCTCCTTCTGCTTCTGCATCGTCGCCGTCGTCGTGAGCAACTTCAAGGACATGGTCTTCGTGCACGAGTCGTTTACGCACATGATGTTCGGGGCGATCGCCGGCGGCGCGGTGACGCTCGCGCTGTACGGGCTCCTGTCCGCAACGGGCCTGGTCTCGCTCGCGCCGGGGTGGGTCTTTCTCAAGGGGGTCGGCTCCGTCTTGCTCGGGGCGATCCTCGTTCCGTTCGAATTTGAATTCATTGAGGGGTTGGACCGGATGCTCGGCAACACCGACGAAAGGACTTCGTAGTGGCGTTCCGGGATATTTTTGACGAAGAGCACCTTCGTATTCGGATCCTGCTGGTGGTCATGCTGGCCGCCTTCGGAATCCTGCTGGCCGCGCTTTGGCGGATGCAGGTGTCCCACGGCAAGATGTACCAGCGGGACCTGATGAAGCAGAGCGTCCGGCGCGTTCGAGTGCCCGGCCTGCGCGGCCATATTTTCGACCGCAACGGCATCTGCGTCGCCGATAACCGTCCAAGCTACTGCATCGCGATCTACCTCGAGGAACTGCGCCAGCCCGGCCGGTGGGCCCGGACCATCGGTCATGTGAATTCGCTGATCGACGAGCTGTCCGTCACCCTCGGCGTGCCGCGGCAGATCACCGA
>CALMZY010000257.1 GCA_937870865.1 uncultured Lentisphaerota bacterium
TTTTTTGTTGCTTGAACGAGACCGACGACCAGCCGCGGCATGAAGGGCTCGAGGCCCGCATCGCCGAGGCCATCCTGCCGACGCTGACCCATCTCGGCTATGAGCTCGTGCGCGTGCAGGTCTCCGATGAACAGGCGGTCGTCGTCCGAGGGGATGGACGGGTTGGACACGGACTCGCCGGGTACGAGCGCCGGAACCTGGTCCGGCACCTTGCCGAAGTGCTTCGGGTGGCGGTCGCGAGGAGTGCTCCGTGATGAATCTCCCGCTGTTCACCCTTCGATTCCTCAAAGCGCTCAGGTACGGCGTGCTGTTCCCCGGAACGTCGAGATTCTCAATGCCCCGCAGGATTCGCCTGTGCGGGCGCGCGATCCCTCTGTCGTTCCCGCCTGAGCCCATGCTGAAGAGCGACTTCATCAACGTGATTCTGGATGACGACTACGGCGTGGGAAAGTTGAAGCAGGAGCCGGGAACCATCCTCGACGTGGGCGCAAATATCGGCCTGTTCTCCCTCTGGGCGCGGCATCACTTTCCGCGCGCTTCCATTCTTGCGTACGAGCCCAACCCGGCGATCTGCACGCACTCGCGGAGGAACCTGGAGCCGCTCGGAATCCGCTGCATCCAGGCTGGCTTGGCGGCCCGCGCCGGCCGCGCGGTGCTGACGGTCGACGAAGACTCCCGCAACATCGGCATCGTTGCCCGCGCGGATGGCGATGTGGACATCCGCCCGCTGGGCGACGCCATCGACCAGTTGGGCGGGCAGGTCGATCTGGCCAAGATCGACTGCGAGGGTTCCGAGTGGTCCCTCTTTGAAGCCGGCGACGATTTTCGCCGGATCCGGAACGTGCGAATGGAGTACCACCTGTGGGGAGGACATCTTCCGGAGGAGTTGAACAGGATCGCGAAGGCGCTGGGGTTCCGGGTGACCCACACCGCACCGCGCACGGGCAACGGGATCATCTGGATGGAGAGGATCGATTGAAATTTCATCGGGCATTCGCGCGAGGCACGCGCTATCTCCTGGCGCGGAATGCCGGCCTGTGCCGGACATATCGCCGAGCAAAGCGCCGGCGGATTGCGATCCTGATGTATCACGGCGTCACGGATCAGCCGCTCCCGGTCTACAACTGGTGCCACATGCCTGTCCGCGAGTTCGCCGAACAGATGGCGTTCCTCGCCGCCACGTATCGGCCGCTGCCCCTGTCCGAGGTCGTCCAGCGGCTGGCTGCGGGAAGTCCTCTTCCGGACCTCACGGCATGCGTGACCTTTGACGACGGCTTTCGCAGCAACCTTACAAACGCCCTGCCGGTCCTGAAACAACACGGCATCCCGTGCACGGTGTTCGTGAGTACCGCCCTGCCCGATACCGGCCAACCTCCCTGGCCGGAGCAGGTCTTCTCGGCCGTTGCTCATTCAAACCAGCTGTCCATGGTTGTCGGGGGCAAGACATTCCCCCTCGCGTCGGCCGCCGACCGCCTCACGGCGTACTACGCCCTCATGCGGGTCCTCAAGGCGCTCCCGCCCGCCGAGCGTGAAGCGGAGCAGGTTTCCGCGTTCCGCCAGCTGGGCGCGGAGCCCGCGGACCCCGTGTTCGCCACGATGACATGGCCCGAGCTTGCCGAGTTCGCGCGAAACGACCTTGTGAGGATCGGCTCGCACGCCCACACCCACGAGATACTGACCTCGTGCACGCCCGAGCGACAAAGGGACGAACTCGCCCGGTCCCGAAACATTCTCCGCGAAAAGCTTGGATACTGCGACGTGCTGGCCTATCCCAACGGAGACCACTCGCAGGACATCCGGAGGATCAGCCGGGAACTGGGATATCTTGCCGCCGTTACAACGCGACACCGGCTCGTGTCACCGGGCGACGATCTGTTCGCGCTGGACCGGCTCGGAATCGGAGCCGGCTGGCCTTTGCGGAATTTCGAGGTCAAGATTCTCGGCTATTGATGTCGTGAATACAGTTGCTGCCACAGAGCGAAATATCGAAGTGCTGACGCAGTGGGAGGAGTTCCTCCGGCTGGAGGCCGATTGGAACCGGCTATGGGAATCCGCGCCCCGCCGCGAGGTGTTCACAACGTTCGCGTGGGCGCGCGCGTACATGCGCACGTACGGCACCGGAGGCCTGCGGATCGCCACAGCCCGACGGGATGGACGCCTCTGCGCCATCCTCCCGATGATCGACCGATCCCGGGAACTCCGCTTCCTCGGCGCGCCCCACTCCGATTACTGCGACCTGGTCTGCGACCGGGACACCCGTTTCGCGGAACTGGGCTCGATGATCGAGGCTGTCGCCGCGTGCGGCCCGTGGAAACGAATGAGATTCGACCATCTGTCCGAGCGCTCACAGTTCCACCAGATCTGTGCCGCGGCAGAATTCCAGTTGGCATTCTCTTTTTCCCTTCGCAAGGGACACAAGTGCCCCACCGTAATCGCCGGGGATGACCCCGAGCGCATCTTCGGAGACCTGTTTAACAAGGAAAACCCACGGCGCTGCGAAAAACGGATGGCGCGCCGCGCGCCAGTCAGTTGTGCCCACGTCGAGTCGAGGCCGGAAATCCTTGCCCTGCTCGATCTGTTTTTCGAGCAACACCGGATCCGAAGGTGCCTGGCGACGGGATCGGGCGGACTCTTCGCCCACGAGGAGAACCAACTTTTCTTCCGCAACCTCGTCGAGGAGTTCGACCCGGCAAAGACTTTGCGATTCGCGGTGCTGAAGGTGGGAGATCATCCCGCCGCCATTCATTTCGGATTCGAGCTGGACCAACGCTACACCTGGTACGTGCCCTCGTTCGACGTAGATTGCTGGAACGACCATCCCGGCCTGGTTCTGCTGCGCAGGCTCTTCGACTACGCGCGCCAGCGTCAACTCAGGGAGTTCGATTTCACAATCGGCGACGAGGAATACAAGAACCGCTTTGCAAACCACGTGACGCAGAACTTCGAGCTGACCCTGTATCCAAGGGGCCTGCGAGGCCGGACGGGACTCTGCCGCGAGCGTCTGAAACGTCTCGTCTATGCGGGACAAGGCACGGCCCGGATATGGACAACAATCAGGGCCGCTCAACGCCTGATCCGGCGGGAAGGCGCGGGTGGAATCCTCCGTCGCGCCCGGCAGACGCTTTTCCATAACAACTCAATTCTCGTGTTCTCCTGTCCGACCCAGGGGGGAAATCCCGGTTCAGCCGTGGAGGTGTCGCTCTCGGATATCGCCAGGTATTGGATGAAGAACGGCACAGGGACGCCGCCGGATACCGCGTTGTCGCGAATTCGTTCCGGCCACATCGCCTTGGCGCTCCAGCCGGGGCCCGAGTTGACCGGCCTGCTCTGGGTGGCCCCGCCGGCGTCTGAACTGGACGGCATCGCGGCGCCACCGCAGCCGGGCTACGTGGCCTACGATGCGTGGTGTGCCGCCGAGACACCCCCGGACGGCCTCGAGCCGCTGCTGCGACACATGGCGGCACTCGCCGGACGCGACGCAACATCGGCATGGGTGTACTGCGGCCGAAATCAGCAGGTCCTGAAGAACGCTGCCGCGCGCGCCGGATGCCAATCGGTCGGCGAATTGCGCGCGGGGAAGATCGGGCCCACGCCGGGGCCCCTCACGGGCACACCCTCCTCTCTTGTGCGTCGCCTTCGCAGCCTGATGGGTTTCCTGAGAACCTACGGGGTTCGCGCCGCGTACGAACATGCGATCTACCGGCTGACCGAGGCCGCCTACGAGCGGTATTTCGGCATACACACCGCCGGCGTCCGCGAATTGTCGGAATTCGGAATCCAAGATGCACGGTTGAGGGAGTGCCGGCCCACGCACCACGAAACGATCCGACGGATTCTGCGCTCCTTGCACGTCCGCCCCGGGATCGACGTCCTGGTGGACATCGGAGCGGGATCCGGGCGGATGGTCGTTCGGGCCGCCGCGTTGCCGTTCAAGAAGATCGTGGGCGTCGAACTGGTACCCGAGATCGCGGAGATCGCAAAGGACAACATCCGTCTGGGGCGCAGGCGCCTGCGGTGTCCGGACGCGGACGTGGTGGCCGGCGATGCCACGACGTTCCCGATTCCGGAAGACGCGACGATCATTTTCCTCAACAACCCGTTCAACGGGGAGCCTCTCGCGCGCGTGCTGGAAAATATCAAGGCGTCCGCCCTGCAGAACCCACGCCCTCTTGCCATCGTGTCGGTCAGGCCCCCGGAACAAGGCGAAGGGCTGATCGGCAAACAACCGTGGCTTAGAAAGACAGGTTCCTTCAGAAGCCTGAAAGGGGTTCCTGTGTTCTTTTACGAGGTCAATTCAGGATCTTCAGGGCCCCGTCCGCCGGAAAACCGCTCCGTGTCCTTGTATCGCCCGTTTACCCCCCCGCACCCGCCGTTTCGAAACGTGTCCCGTGTGCCGACTGTCGTACCGGCGTACACGGTTCGCTACCGGCATCCGCACCATGCCGGCCCATCGGGATACGACCGGCTCTGTGACTACATCGGCGAGGTCGTGGACATCAGCCGTTCCACGCACGTCCTGGGCGAAACGATCTTGCGCCTTCCGGCCAAGCTGACCGCGCTGTATGGCGGAAGCTTCGAGTACTCGCGTCACGATTTCGTCATGGAAGTGCAGACCGCCCTTCACATGCTCCGGCGCCGGCGATCGATCTACCACTTCGTCTACGGAGAGAAGAGCTTCAAGCTGCTCGCCGCGCTATCCGGGTTCCGCGGCCATCGTTTCGTCGCCACCTTCCACCACCCCGAAAGCCACTACGCATGGTTGTTCAAGCACGCAGACCACCTCCGCCGGCTCGACCATGCGATCGTGCTCTCCACGAACCAGTTGGCGCTTGTCGCCGGGCTCGTCGGCGAAGGCAAGGTCACGTTCATCCCGCACGGGGTGGACACCGAGTACTACCGGCCCGCTGACAACAGGTCCGCGTCCAGGCCACGGCGCTGCGTCTTCGTGGGCGACCACGAGAGAGATTTCGACGCCCTCGGGAAGATCGTGCCGGCCATCCTCGACGCCGACCGCGACATTGAGTTTCTCATGATCGCCTGCGACACGCGTTGCCGGGAATTCGAGCGGGCTCCGCGCGCCCGGTGGTACTCCTTTGTGTCCGACCAGGAGTACCTCAGCCTGCTCCAGGGGGCGGACCTGCTCGTCCTCCCGCTCCGCGAGAGCACCGCCGTCCAGAGCGCGCTCGAATGCATGGCCTGCGGCGTGCCGGTGGTCACGAATCGCGGAGGAATATCCGACTATCTGGCCGACTCGTGCAGCGTGCAGTGCGCGCCCGGAGACACGGCCGGCTTGATCGACGCGGCAGTGCAACTCCTGCGCGACGACGGCCGACGGCAGACCATGGCCGCCGCCGCCAGAGAGCATGCGCTGTCATTCTCCTGGCCCCGCGTGGCGGAACAAATGGCCGCGGTGTACGCCCGCGTGGCCGCAACGATGCCGTGACGAGACCCAAACGTATCTCTCCCCTTCATGACTGAATGGACACAAAGACTGGCGGCCCTCCTGCATCGGCTCTTCGCGCCGAGCATCTACTTCTATCGGAATCCGTTTAAAATTTTTGAGTATAACCTCATGCTCCGCCAAGCCGACTTGTCGCGTAACCACACCGTGCTGGACATCGGTTGCGGCGTCGGCAAGCAGACATTCTGCCTCGCCGCACGCGCGGGTCGCGTCGTCGGCGTGGACCCGAATCCGGCCGTTCTGAAAAGGGCCGAAGAGGACCGCCTCCACTACCACGACACGTTGCCCGTGGAATTCGTCTGCGCAACGCTTCGGGAAGCGGGCCTTCAGGACAGCACGTTCGACCGGGCGTTGAGCTACAGCGTCATCGAGCATATTCCGGATTGGCCCGCTGTGGCGGCGGATTGCTTCCGCGTGCTCAAGCCCGGCGGCCGTTTCATCTTCTCGACCGACACCCTCGACACAATCGCCGACGAGGAGATTCGGAACCGGCACAAGACCGCGCATTCCGTATGCCGGTATGGCTCGATCGAGGTCCTGAGCCGGGAATTGCAGGCCGTCGGATTCCGCGTTCGCCACGCCGAGTCCTTCTGCCGCACGAACCTCGCGTCCCGCTGGTTCGAGCGGGACATCCTTTCGGGCGGCGCCTGCTCATGGCTGCGCGCGCTCGGCCGATACGCCGTGCTCCGGCTCGCCGAAAGCTTCGGCCCGCGACCCGGCAAAGGACTGTTCCTCGTGATCGACGCGGAAAAACCGGCCGCCGGAGATGCCGGATGAGACGGCCCGTACTCCACGTCGTCCCCGGATTCGGAACGGACGGAACGTTGCGCGGCATGGAGCGCGTCGCGGCAACCCTGGTCAAGGGCCTCGAAGCCTCTCCCGACTACGAACCCCGCCTGTGCGTCTTCCGCGATCGAGATCCGGTTGACGAACGCCACGGACTTTCGGCCCCGATTTCGTTTCTCGGCTACCAGGGCTTTGACCAGGACTGGCAAATGGCCATGGCATGCGCGCCCAGGCTTCGACAACTCGTGAAGGACATGAAACCGGAGATCGTGCACAGCCATCTCTGGCCCGCCGCGTTCACGTGCGGAGTGGCTGTGGCCGGACTCGGCATCCGGCACGTGATTCACATCCACGACCAGCGCGCGTGGCTGGCCTCGACGCAAATCCGGCATCGCATCCGCCGCCTCTCGCAGCGCGCCGTGATGCGCATAACATCTCCTTGGTTCATCGCGTGCTCCGGGGCTACCGCCGACTACTCCGTACGGCACCTCGCCTGCGATGCCGGCAGGATGACCGTGATTCGTTCAGGGATCGACACCCGCGCATTCTCTGCGATCCCGCCGGCGGACCGGAACTCGTTCGTGCTGGGAATGGCCGGCACCCTGGCGCGCGAGAAAGGGATCGGAGAAACGATCAAGGCCGTTGCCGCGCTGAAGCAGTCCGGCATCCCCTGCCGCCTGAAGATTGCGGGAGAAGGCACGGCGAGAAAGGATTTCGAACGTGGGGCTGCGGAACTGGGTGTGCAGGACCAGGTCGAATTTCTCGGCGCCGTCAGCGACATGGCGGCGTTTTATGCGGGTATTGATGTGTTCGTTCTTCCCTCCTTCGGCGAGGGCCTCCCCTTGAGCGTGCTCGAGGCCATGGCGGCGGCGCGGCCCGTTGTGGCGAGCGCCCTGTCTGGAATTCCGGAGGCTGTCTCCGACGGCACCGAGGGCCTGCTCGTTCCGGCAGGAAACACGGACGCTCTCGTCGCCGCCCTGGCCCGGCTCGCGGGCGACCGCGCGCTGCGGTGCGACATGGGCGGCCGCGCGCGCGACCGGGCCCTTCGGGAGTTCAGCGCGGACCGGATGGTGGCCGAATGCGCCAGGGTCTATGAAGGGTTTCCGGCCGAATGAGCCTCGGCCGGTCATGCCTCAAGACGCTCCTCCTGTGTGCGCTGTGCCTGGCCGCCGTCGAGGGCGTCTGCCGGGTTTGCGCGTGGCATATCGAGAAACAGTTGCGCGAGCTCCGTTCAAGGCCGGATCACTACTATCGGTCTTCGCAGAACCCCGTGCTGGCCTACGAACTGGACGCGGGCCGCGTGGTGGAGAAAGAAGGCCGCGCGCTCCGGATCAATCGATTCGGGATTCGCGACGATTCAGACGAGATCCCCCGGGCCGGGCGCGTCATCGCCCTGCTCGGCGACTCCGTGGTGTTCGGGACAGGCTTCTCCCAGGACGAAACCATCAGTGCCCTGCTGCAGCGTAGACTCGATCCCAAGGGCAAGTCGGTCCGGGTCCTGAACTTCGGTGTGCCGGGATACAACCTGCCCGAGCTTGTCGAATTCCTAAAATTGAAGAACGCCATCTACAAGGCGGACACCGTGATATATCTCCTCAACCCGAATGATTTCTGCCGACGCGACACCCTGTATGAAGGGGCCGACAACGGACTTTACCGGATGTACCGGCCGACACGATGGAAAAGCCCGTGGTTCCTCCGCAAGTTGATGTACCGATTGTACAAGCGCGGCGTGGTATCCGCCGGGTGGTACCGATGGATCTACAGCGGCACGCGTGAGCGGGGGCTGGAGTCGATCCGCGAAATGGCGTCATCGTGCAAGGCAGCCGGTTCTGACTTCATGGTAGTCCTTCTTCCTGCGGGCTGCGCCTACACCCGCGAAACCTATCTTCTCAAGGATATGTATGACGACATCGGGTCGGCCTTGAAGGAACAAGGGATTCGCGTCGTGAGCCCGGTGGACGCATTCAGCGCAGACCCGCGGGCCCTGTTCACCGATACGGATCATCTCCAGCGTGCCGGAAACGAACTCGCCGCCGGGGTGATCGCGCTCGAATTGCAGAGCGGAGGCTCATGACAGTGAATCTCCCGCCCAATGACGTTCTTCGACGGATCTACGAAACGCGCGAGGTCCTCGACGAATCCGGCCGGCCTTGCATCGCCCATTCGGCCATATCGCCCGAATCGGCCTGGACCCTGTACCGGTCGGTAATTCGTTTTCGTCCGGTGCTGGTCGTGGAGACGGGCATGGCGTACGGTCTTTCCACCTTGAGCATTTTGACCGCACTCAAAGAGAATGCAAACGGCGGCAAGCTGATTTCCATCGATCCGTACCAGAAGGATAGCGAAAAAGGCATCGGACTCCTCAATGTCCGCCGCGCCGGCCTGGAGGGCCTTCATAAGTGGATCGGAGAACCGAGCCATGTCGCCCTGCCGGAGCTCCATAAGAGACGAGCGCCCGTGGGATTCGCGTATCTCGACGGAAGCCACCTGTTCGACGACGTGCTCCTGGACCTTGTCTACATGGACAAGATGCTTCCTCCCGGCGGGGTGATCGGGTTCAACGACTGCCGATGGCCGTCGGTTCATCACACCATCAACTTCCTGCGCACGCACCGGAAGTACAAGGAGTTGGATGTGGGCCTGGCCAGGAACTACAGGAGCCACAATCCACTGTTCACACTAACCAGGCGTTTGCAGGGGCGTTCTTCGGCGGACCGCTACTTCCAGAAGATCGAGGACTGGGAACCGCCGTACAATTACTGGAAACGATTCTGATGCCGACCGTCTCCATCGTTCTCTTCACGCGCAACCGCAAGGAAGAACTGCTGACCGCGCTGGAGTCCTGCTTCGCGCAGGATCATCGCCCGCTGGAGGTGCTGGTCTTCGATGACGCCTCGACCGATGGCACGGAGGAAGCCGTGCGGACGTCGTTCCCCGAGGTCCGTTTCTTCCGCGAAGAGAGCAACCGCGGCATCGCCGCGCTCAGGAACCGCGGGTTCCAGGAAGCCCGCGGGGAGCTGGTTTTCTCGATCGATGACGACGCATATTACACCGACCCCTCGACAATCCGCTGCGTCGTGGAGCAATTCCGGCGCGAACCGGAAGCCGCCGTCATTGCCATGCCGTTCGTGGAACCGCTTCGCCAGGGATGTGTCGCGACCACACTCAACACCTCGGACCGACTGCGCGCCTTTATTTCGTGCGCGTACGCCATCCGGCGCGCCACGGCCCTTGAACTGGGAGGATACCGCGAGTTCTTCTTCTATCGGGGAGAGGAGCGCGACCTGAGCATCCGCCTGCTGGATCGCGGGTTTCGAATCGTCTACGGCCAATCGCCGCCGGTCGTCCATCTGTACAGCCCGAAGAGAGCGTGGTCGCAGATGTTTCCTCTCGGCATACGAAACAATCTGCTCTTCGATTCCCTGAACATCCCGCATCCCTACGTCCTGCCGCGCCTCGCGCTGGATGCCGTGCAACTCTTTCTCTACAAGCTCACGATCACCCAGGTCTTTTCGAGGATGGCCTTCATCCTGCGCGGATTCCTGGCCTGCGTGAAATACGCATCGCTGCGGGATCCCGTATCGAAAGAGACCTATCGTCTTTACAGGACGCTGCCCAACCACGGCCCCGCGTCCGCACCGGCCCCGACCCCGGGTCCGGCCAGAAGATAGTTGATCCCATGACACTCGAACCCCTGCTTTGGCTGACCGGCCTGCTGGTCATCCTGACGATGGCGATCGCGTTCCAACGCAATCGCGATCCCTTGCACCCCATGCTCTACCTGGGGCCGATGCTTTTCTACATCTACGCGTTTGTGCCGGCGGTCCTTTACTATCGGGACTTGTTTTCAGAACGCTTTGCGAATGAACCCGATCTTGTCTACGCTCAAACAGTCACCTGTGTGAGCGTTCTCTTCTTCTGCATCGGGATTCTCCGCTATCGCATACCGGCCGGCGCCCTCCATTCCAAACCGATCAATTGGAATTTCAGCCCCCTGGCGCGAAAGCGTCTGCTCGTTTTGAGTTACTGGTTCGGCATCATCGGAGTGGGAGCGTTTATCTATATCCTGGTGAAGAGCGGCGGTCTCTCCCAGGTGTACAGCGCCCCCAAGGGAGGCGGGCGCGCGGACAGCGGCTATATTACCAGCGCACCGCTGTTTTCCATCCTGGCCATGATCCTCTACCTGCTTTCCCAACAGGGCCGGAAGATGAATCTCAAGACGGCACTGATTCTGCTTGTTCTGATCAGCCCCCATCTTCTGCACGGCCTTCTGGCCGCGTCCCGCGGGACAACGTTCCTGGCC
>CALMZY010000258.1 GCA_937870865.1 uncultured Lentisphaerota bacterium
TGGTCGGCGTGGACAACAACGAGCATAACCTGAACCACGTCATCAGCGTCAGCGATCCGGCGCTCAACCAGTGGCATTACCTGGTCATCACCTATGACCGGGCCAGCGGCGTGGGCCGGCTGTACCTGGATGGCGCTCTCGCCACGGAGAAGAACATGGGCTCGTACGAGCCCCAGATGTCCTTGACCGCTTACGTCGGCGCGATCCCGGCCGTGGCCGGTCAGTTGTGGCTGAAGTTCTGCGGACTGCTCGACGAAATCAGGGTCTACAACCGCGTGATCACCCCCGTGGAGGTGCTTGCGCTGTACGAGAATCGCTCGAACACCGATCCGGCGTGGATAACGCTCGTCGGATTCTCCAACGATCCGGAGGGCGAGCAGGATGTCACCGAGTTCTACACCGACGAGACGCTGTATATCCATATCCGGGACGTCGATATCGAACAAGTGCCTGGCGCCAGTGTGCGGGTGATGTTCAGGCAGGCGCGGGCGAGCACGTGGACCTTGAACCTGACGAGAAATGAGGATGGTTCGTTTACGGGTTCGATGCCGCTGAATCGGTTCCGGCCCGGCAAGGTGATGGTCGACATCATGGGCTTCGTCAAGAACAGCAAGCGGTTCATGAAGACGTCGGAAATTCGCCTGATCGCGCCGCCCTAACCGTCCGAGAGTCGACGCGGCGGGCGGACCCGGCAATGGCCCCCTTTCGCGATGCGTGGCGATTGCATTTCCTTAGGTCGTTGAGGCTGCGGTGGCTACGGATCCAACTCGACCCGGTAGAAGCGGGTAATCTCTTCAGCGCTCGCGTCAGTGTACGTGTTCAGCGGCGGGGATGCGGGGATGCCGTCCTGGAGAAGCAGAAAATCAGCCGACATGTTCGTGGTCCAGTAAATGGCATATTGCTTTCCGCTGACGCTGGGCCAACGGATCTCAAAGCTGCCATCCGCCGGCCAGACCGCCTCGGCAACGTGAAGGAAAGACGTGCTGTCCAGGGGATCAGTTCCCGAGGCCACCTCCTGCCCGTCCAGCAATCTGTCGTCGTCGTTGTCCGGATTCCATGGCGATAGCATATGCTGGTATTCCGCGACGTTGCACAGATAGTCTGAATCGGGGTCTTCGCCGGCATCGTTCATCGTCGGATCGAGCCCCCAGAGGACCTCCCAGCCGTCGATCATCACATCGCCGTCACTGTCCGTGTCCTTCGGGTTGATGCCGCGATCATACTCATCCCGGTCGCTCACGGCGTCCGCGTCCATGTCCGCGGAGCCATCTCTCGATCCAACGCTGCCGAACACCATCTCTTCCCAACGGTCTGCCATCAGGTCGGAATCGGCATCGACAAACTCGTCGGCCCCGATGTCCACGATCGACGGGGAATTCGGATGGCCCGAATGGTCCCAGCGCGCTTCGCCGTCGATGTCCGACGCCGGCGCGCCCGCCTCGATGCCTGCGTCAATGCAGGGCGATGCGTCCCTCAGCCGGAAGACGAACACAAGCAGGGGATCATTGCTGGTATTGCCCGTGCCGGGGAACCCGTTGCGAATGCAGCTGTACTCCGCGTTGATCACGGAATCCGTGTCCACGTTCACGCCGTTGTCCCAAAAGATCACGTTGTGCAGGTCGAACACAGAATTCGATTCGAGACGCAGGGTGTCCGAGTGGTCGGGCGTGTTGTTTGCCGCGATCGTGCAGTTCCACAAGGTCCCGGTGCTGCTGTACGCATAAATGGCGGCGCCTGTTTCCACCGCTGAAATCTGCCGCGTTGTATTGGTCTCCCACGCGGGGCCGTTCAGAATCTCCACCACCTGGTCTGTCACGTGCCGCGCCGCAAGGTTCCTCGCAATCACGGAGTTCCGGCTGGTGAACACCGACCCGTCGACGAAGGAGAGGCCTCCGCCGCCGGCGCCGGCGCTGTTGTCGACCACGTGGCACACATCAAGCGTTACGGCCGATGCCGCCCCGTACAACCCGCCCCCGGCTCCCACGGTGGTCGATTCCTCTACGAGTCGACGGTAGATCACGTTGCCCTCCCCATCATATGCCGTGATCGTTGTCTCCTTCGTATATTCGCCAGTCGCGTTGTTCGACAGCACACATTCCGCGAGGACGACCGAGGACGTGAAGAACGCCGCTCCCGCCCCGCACCCGCCTTGGTTCAACAACCTGTTGCCGTCGATGACGCAGCGACGGATATCTGCTCCCGCGCTCGAATAACAGACCATTCCACCACCTGCGGCACCCGCCTCGTTCGCCGAGATATGGCAGTTCGACAGCGAAAGAGTGCAGTTCTCGAAGAACAGCCCACCGCCACCACCGCTGGCGCTCCCAAGCCACTCGACTGACCGATAGTTCTCAAGACCGGATCCATTGTAATCCGCGATTGTGATCCGCGTACCACCGACCAAACTCACCGCGCTGTTTCCCACGCAGGCCACCCCTGCCAGATCCGCCACAGTGCCCGAAAAGCAGCACACCCCACCACCCATGCCGGGGGCCGTGTTGCTCGCAATCCGGGTTCCGTCGATAGACAAATGCACGGAACCGGTCGCACAGATCGCCCCGCCGGAACCCCAACCGTCACCCGTTGCTTCAACAGACCGATAGACTTCATCCCCCCCGGCATTGTAGGCGATAACAGTGACCGTTGTTGCTGCCACGGAAGGGAAGACGGAGTTCCCCACGAAG
>CALMZY010000259.1 GCA_937870865.1 uncultured Lentisphaerota bacterium
ACCGCGTAACCAGCTTGTGACCACACTCTTCCCGATAACCCGGCTGACTGAAAATCCGATCCGTGGTATAATCTGCTTGAGAAATCGTAAAAGCCCTGTAGAAATAGGCGTTTTCGTAGGCGGGCGTATAGCTCAGTTGGCTAGAGCACTTCCTTGACATGGAAGGGGTCAGCTCGAAGAAAAGCCCCGTATTTCCTGCCTGTTCGTACCTGTCGGACAATCCCTGTGACCAGCGACGCGGCCACAGTTTTCCGTGTTTCGATCTTGTACGTTTTCTGACCGTCGCGCAGAATGTTTTGCCAGTCGGTGGTCGCACCGATCAACAAGGGGTGGGGGACGCGTGGTTCAGAAACTTCGGCATCTTTGGGGACGGGTTGAAATCCGCGTTTTGGTTTTGCTCGTCTTCGGGTTTCTTCTCGCCGGTCTTGCCCTCGCCCTCGCGCAGACGCTGAAAGCTTCCTCTTCCGAATCTCCCTTCCCGACCGTCTCGACCTGGGACGACCTCATCAAGCAGTACCTCGACTTCCGCCAGCACAATTATGCCCTCGTCGTGCCGGGCTGGTACATCTCGTACGGGCAGACGGAGGCGATCTTGAAGGAGTTCGGCCTTGAGGAGTTGCAGAAAGAGCCGGACTGGTACTGGACCTTCAACGAGGGTGTCTGCGTCTTCGAGGATGACAGCCCGCTCGCCAAGTTGGTGAAACACGGCGCGCAGATCGTCATTTACGAAGACATGGCGAAAGAAGAACTGGTCGTCTTGAGCGCGCCGGAGAAAGAAGGCGGCGAGTGGAGGGAAGAGATCGTCTACACCGCCCCGAAATGCCCGGACGTTCAGAAGGGCGAAGACTACGAGCAGTATCTTTTCCGTGAACTCTCACAACGCCGGATCGTCTGGCAGATGACGCTGAAGTCGAAGACCTTGGCCGAGCAAGAAGCGGCGGCGCTCGAAGCCGCGCAGTCACAGCAGGAGGACTCGGGTGAGGGTGGGGGAATGCGGTTGATGATGGGGATGGAGGAAGCCAGCAATCACCTCTGGCTTGCCATCGACACTGCGGCACAGGGGTTGGGTCCCGACGAAATCCGGCTGACCGTTCACTGGCCGGACGGCTTCACCAATCGGCTGGAGATTTACTCCTTTGATCCCGTGGAAACGAACGGCTTCAACGGGTTGGGCAATCTCTGGCAGCTAGCGGCGACGAACCTGACGACCGAGGGCGAGACTGAATTGACGTGGACGGACGAAGGCCAGATGGACCGCGTGTCCGTCGCCGACTGCACGAGCCGGTTTTACGCCGTGGGCAATGTGGACTTGGACACGGATTCCGATGGAATCAACGACAGCCGCGAACTGTTTATTATCAAGACGAGTCCGAGCAATGCCGACACGGACGGCGACGGCGCTTCCGATGGTGACGAGATCGCGAACAGCACCAATCCCCTGAACAATCCCGGCGACTCCGATAACGACGGCTTGAGCGACGATCTTGAAATCGTGCTCGGGACCGACCCGGACGTGGCCGACACGGACCAGGACTGGGCGGGCGACGGATACGAACGGGATGTGGGCTTCGACCCGCTGAACGTTTCCAACACGCCGCCCTTGTTCCTCGAAATAGACAGCCGCGCGCCGTTGACGCGCACAACGAATCTCGTTGTCAGTTTCCCCGGCTTGGTGGGCGGGAATGCCATCATCGGGGAAACCACGGACTTGGTGGACGGCGTGCTCTTCGACTTGGCCACGAATATCGCCTATGGATTGCAGAGCGAACTCAACGGCAATCGGCAAATCTATGCACGGCTGTATCGGAACACGGTTGAGCAAAGCCCCCTGATCAGCGGTTCGATCGTCTTCGACAACATCGCGCCTACCATCGGGAATCTTCTGCCGACAGACGGCTCTTCAACCAATAGCCGGTGGATCAAGATCACGGGAAGCGTAACGGACGCGGCGAGTACCGTGCGCGCCTTCGTGAACGGCGAATGGTCGGACGGAGTCTCCCGAGGGCAATTCCAGTATGACCGGTACATGTTGGACGCAGGGACGAACCGGATTGAGATCACAGCCGAAGACCTGGCGGGAAACATCGCGACGCAGTATCTGGAAGTGATTCAGGACACGGCCGGAGACACCAACGCGCCGACCATCGCCCTTGAACTGCCGAACGACTACATCATCAACGGCGGCGTAACCTATTGGCTGAGTCAAACGACGTTCGGAAGCAACGACACGCGATACCTGCTGGGGAGAACAGACGATCAGACCGCGGATGTCCGGTTCATGGTGACGGCGGAAGGCGAGACCAACGGCCCCTTCGACGCTGTTGTCGTGGGGACGCAGGTCTGGGGAGAGGTCGTGCTGTTCCCCGGCACGAACTCGTTGGTTGTCCTGGCTTCGGACGCGGCGGGGAACGCCTTCACGGGAGGTTACACCGTGGTTCGGGACACGAACTTCTTCTTCGTCATCACAAACCCGGCGCCGTATCGAGTGATGAACTGTCCCTCGACGCTGGTCAGCGGGATTGCCTCGCCCGAGTTCGTTTCGGCCACGATCACCGTCAACGGTCAGCCGGTGCAGATCACCAACCAAGGCAGTATCGTGACATTCTCGACGGTCTCGCCGGTCCCGTTGAACCTGGGCCGAACAGAATTGACGGCCACGGCGGACCTCAATGGCCGGAGCTATTATGCGGATCCCGTCGCGTACGGCTATGACGTTCTTGAATGGCGACAAACCGTCTCGCAGACCTGGGACATGCAATATTGGTGGGGGACTGCCGAGTACGTGAACAATGTCGGTTGGCAATATGAAGAAGACGCTTGGAACGCCACCAACAGGACGCGGCGGCTTACGAACGCGTGGTCGAATCTGGCGTATGAATACGATCTGAGAATGCCGTGGCGGAACGGTTGCTTCCCGTCAAGCGGCCACGCTCAGGAGCAGACATATCGAGCCTCGTACTATGAGTTCGTGCCCAAGTTCCCGTACAACATCAGCCCATACACAGCGTATTACAGCGCATATAACAGAAACATGCTGTTCAGCGAATTGAGCGCACAGTCGTATGGCGACGATACACAATGGATTGAAGATGGATGGGGGAATGGTTGGTGGTATACATTGCACTGCTGGGATAACTACACGGTCGATATCAGCAACGAAGTCCGTTTCATTAAGCGGTGGCCGAAGCAAGAGGACCAAATG
>CALMZY010000260.1 GCA_937870865.1 uncultured Lentisphaerota bacterium
GGCTTCTGGTTCGAGCAATCCGGAAGTCCGAAACTCAGGTTTCCGGTCTCAGGTTTCACACCTCCGTCACTCCTTCTCCCCCGTCGTCCGAAACTCGATCTTCGACAGAATCTGTAACTGGTAGATCGTGAAGCCGATCAGCATGAAGCCGAGGATCCACGCCATGGCCGTGGCGGGACCGAATTTCAAGAACATGAAAGCTTTGTAGAAAATATGCAGATCGGACACCTCGGTCCGGGACGCGCCGCCAGTCATGGCCAGGACGTTCGCGCTGGCGTGCAGCCACGATCCGATGAACACGCCGACGAAGTTGATAATCAGCAGGACCTTCAACATCGGGAATACAATAAAGAGGACCTTGTCCACAAACGTCGCGCCGTCGAGGTCGGCCGCCTCGTAGAAATCGTCCGGGATTCCCTTCAGCGCCGCGAGGTAGATGAGGCATCCCGGCCCCACCCCGGCCCACACCATCGGGAGCACGCAGCAGAACATCGCCGTGTCCGAATTTTGAAGCCAGCGGTACGGTTCCGGGATCGTCGCCGCAAGCCTTTGAAGGAACGAGAGACCGTCCTGCTCCAGGGCCGGCCGGGCAATGCCGTAGCACGTGTAGAGAAGAGCCGCGCCGGCAACGAGGAAGGCCAGGGCGGCAAGTCGGCGGCGGTGATACAGCAGTCTTCGGAAGAAGGAGCATGCGACGAAGAACAGGACAAGCCCCGCCGAGAGGAAACCGACCGCTGGGATCCGCATCACAATCGCGTTCAGTACTCCCAGCTCAGTCGGATCGTAGAACGACTTCCACAACAGGATGACCACCAATCCGGTGACGGCCGCCGGCATGTAGAACAGGGTGCGGAAAAACACCTTTCCGCGCGGGACTTCCTGGAGGAGGATCGCCAGGATCACCGGAGGAATGAAGGTCAGCGCGAGTACGAGGAACGTGTAGCGCGCGGAATTCCAGACCGCCGTCCACCATTCCGCGTCCCACAAGACATCGCCGAAGTTATCCAGCCACACCACACGGGAACCGCCCATGATGCGGTAATCAAGAAACGCCATCACCGACCCCTGCAGGATGGGAATGTACTGCCAGAACACGATCGTCAAGCCGGCGGGCAGCAACAGGAAATAGGCCCACTTGAACCGGCGGAATCCCCACGCCGGACGCTTTTCCTCCAACGGCAACGCGGGCGGCACAAAGACCTTCGCGACCCGACGGATCACCCACGCAAACGCGGCAACGATAATCACCAGAGCCGCCGCAGCTGTCGCCCGTCGCGCCAGGAGCTGGCGCGGGCTGAGAAGGCCGATCATCTTTTCATTGGTCACGGCCACCGCATCCTTCAGAAGTTCCTGGAGAACGTTCAGACGGTCCTCGCGGCCCGGCGGAAGCCGGCCGGACACCTCCATCTCCTCCGCGATCTGGAGGGGCTTGGTCATCATGTTGTAGACAAGCTGGCAGTTGCGCCCGTAAGGCTCCGGCCGGCCTGTTTCGATGGCGATGTCGAAACACTCCTTCCATCCTTTCGGCGCGAGCCGGATCAACTCGGGATAGCCGAACATCTCGAGGTACCTCGGGTTCACAAAACGGCCCAGTCCGCCCTCAACCATGACCTTCGTCTTGATCCGCACCGCGTCTTCGCAGTCGAAGAAACGGATGTACTCCCATGCCGCGTCTCTCACCGCGTCCTGCTGGATGCCCGCAAAAAGACCCATCATCTTGCTGTTCAGTTCCGCGCCGCGTTGACCCGTCGGCCCCACCGGCACGGGCGCCATGCCGGTCACGTCAGGATTGATCGTGGAAAACAGCTTTTCGTCCACATACTGAAAGATCATCCCGATTTCGCCACGGGACCATTTCACGTCGCCGTCCGTCTCCTTGTATGCATAGCCGTAGCGCCGCCGGCCCTGCGAATCCACCCACGGCTCGGCACTGAGCCGTGTGTAGAAATCGAGGGCCACGGCCGCCTCGCGGGTGTCGTACGTGGCGCGCCATTCGTCCGTCGCCGCGTCATACGAAAGGACGTCTCCGCCCGCGGACCAGAGAAACGCAGTCCAGTGATAGGATTCGTGGAGACCGCGGCTCAGCGCCAGGCCATGAATGCCGCGCCCGGGATCGGAAAGCCTCCGGCAGGCGCCGAGGAAGTCGTCCCATGTCCAATCATTGGACGGATAGGGAATTCCCGCCGTATCGAAAAGGTCCTTGCGATAGGTCACCACACGACCCAGCGCCCCGCCGTAGGGAATCGCCCAGACGTGCTCCTCCCCGCCCCCTTTCTTACGGCGGATCACCGGCATGATCTTCGGGTTGACGCGAAAAGCGATCTCCTCCTGAGACATGCTCGATAGATACCCGTCCTCCGGCCGGTCCAACGGATGGAGGAAGCCCTGCTGGATGTACGTGTCGGACTGGCGGAAATTCACATACAGCACGTCGGGCGAAACGCCCCCCGCAATCGCCATCAGAGGGCGTGCGTCCATGGCGAGTCCCTGCACGGTGATTCCGGAGAAACGGTGGAGTTGGATCGCCACACGATCCCAATTGTGTCGGCCGTAGCGTTCTGGATCGGCCTTGTAGCGGTCCCTGTATTTGTCCGCGAAGATCGCGGGGAAACGCCGGGTGAATTCCTTTACGGCCGCCACGGATGCGCGGGACGCAGGATCCGTCCGGCTGGGATCCGGCAATTCAAACAGGGAAACATGGATGACAGTGGTTCCCTCGCGATCCTCGACCCAACCCGCACCCGCCCGAAGGGCGGACAGAAGCAGAAGCGAGAAATACACGACCAGGCAGGCATGTGCGATTCGTCGGGATTTCACGTTGTTTAGCCCTGACTTGGCCTTACCAGAATGTATTTCCGTGCACCATGTCAAGAACCTTGCCCTGAACGCCGAAAGATACTACATAGGAACCCCTGTGCACCTGTAGCTCAATTGGACAGAGCATCAGACTTCGGATCTGAGGGTTGCAGGTTCAAGTCCTGCCAGGTGCGCCATGAACCAGAGCCTCGTCCCGATGCGCTTCGCGATCGGGACTCGGCACGGTTCATGGCAGGCCACAATTCCACAACGCCTGCCTATGTATTCTCTTTGACTGATCACTGATTACTGGTTACTGATAGCGGGTAACCACGCGGAGAGGTGCCAGAGTGGCTGATTGGGCACGCCTGGAGAGCGTGTGTACTCCGAAAGGAGTACCGGGGGTTCGAATCCCTCCCTCTCCGCCAGTTTTTTTGCCGCACGGTATGGGGTTGAGGAGCCGCACGGCTCCCTTGTTGATTGGGATTTCGGCCATGAACCTGAATACGGCGCTCATGGCGGTATGTTTTGCCGCCTCCACAGTCGGGGCCGCCATCATCACACCGGATTCGGATCACACCCTCTGGGTTAAGCTCGAGACAACTCCATCCGTCGCCGACATCTATGCACCACCCGCCGGAAACGAGCCTCCCGCCGTTCGCATCGGAACGACACCGTGCATCATCGCCATTGATCTTTCATGGAGGCACAAGTGGTTCAAGAAGCGCTGGGAATTGATTTCCGTCCGGTCGCCCGCGGATATCTGCCGCGCCGTTTTACGCCCTGACCGGAGTTACGAACTCCGGCTCAGTTTTGTCGCGGTCAAGCCGGGGTACAAAACCGGAAGGGCCGATCTCCGTGTTGCGGTCTTGAATGACCCGGGCCCGAAATGGGAGGGACAAAGCCAGTGGCCTGCCTCAGTGCCCCTGAAGGTCAAACTGATCCGCGCCGGCCAGAAGTATTCGCAGGACGATGCCCGGGGATCCGGCCCACGGACCGTGCTCTTCGCCGGCGGCGGTTTGACGGGCGAGACGGGAAACCTGAACGTCTCGGCCAACGTGGACGAGGCCAGGGTGTACGTGGATGATCAATTCGCGGGCACCGCCCCCATCCAGATCGTTCTGCCGGAAGGACGGCACGCGGTCAGAATTCAGAAGGCCGGATTCGAACCTGTGCGACAGGAGGTGGATGTGACGTACGGCTCAACGATGAACCTGAAAGCTGTGTTGGGTCCGTAAAAGACTTTGGAGTAAAGATGCCGCTGTTCACTGTCAGACCCGAAAAGGAGACCCAACTGCTGGAGAGAATGGCCGCCTTGGGAATCCGGGAAGCAGACCTCGTTGAACGGTTTGTCAGGGGCACCGGGAAGGGCGGACAGAAGGTCAACAAGACCTCGTCCTGCGTCTACGTGCTTCACAGACCGTCCGGCATCGAGATCAAATGCCAGCGGGAACGATCGCAGTCCTTGAACCGGTTCCTTGCCCGCCGCGAACTGTGCGACCGGATCGAAGAGCGTATGCGGGGCGCGCAGAGTGCGCGCCAGCAGGCCTTCGAGAAGATCCGGCGCCAGAAACGCCGCCGATCAAGACGCCAGAAACAGCGAATGCTGGCCGACAAGCACCATCAGTCAGAGAAGAAGGGCCTTCGGACAAGAGTGGGCATGGACTGAAGCCCGGACTTGCCGATATCTTCAGCCGTCTTCTTTGAAACCAGCCATATACATCCAGCCGTCACAGGTCTATTTTACATATGAAACGATTCTCGCATTCAGGAGGTTCAGCATGAAGAACCTGCTTGTTGTTATGTCTGTTCTCGTCCTCGCGGTTTCCGCCCACGCCGATCTGCTCGCGGGTTGGGAGTTGACGGGAATCAACGCAAGCGCCAATCCGGTGTTCACCGGAACAACGGTTGCCGCGAATATTACTTTGGCCGGCACCGTGCTCAGCTTGGGCTCGGGCGTGACTCCAAGCGGAACCGCCAGCACATTCGGCGGCACAAGCTGGGGGGCCACCGACTATGCCGGCGCCTTTGCAGCCAACGAGTACATCTCCTGGTTCCTTCAAGCGGAAGCCGGCTACTCGTTGAGCGTGACCAACGTTCGATTTGATTTTGAAAAGACCCCCGCAGGCATTTCAAATCTGGTTGTCCAATCGAGTTTCGACGGATTCACGGCGAACCTCTTTGCATCGAACGGTATGGCCAACACCACCGTCTCACCCAGCTTCGGGGTCAATCTTTCCGGCAGCAACAGTGTTGAATTCAGGTTGTACGGGTGGAACGCGGGTTCCGCGGCCGGCGTGGCTCGTTTTCGCAATCTCGCCGGGGAAGATCTGGAAATTCAAGGAACCGTCATACCTGAACCCGGCACACTGGCTTTGATGGGCCTCAGCCTGCTGGGCCTGGCCATTCTGCGACGCAAGTTGGGCTAGCTGCCCCCCACCAAGGGGGCGTTCTTTCAATGGTTGGAAGCTTTTCGAGCCGGTTTTCCGAGGCTTGGAAGCACCCTCCGCACAAATTTCATTGATAAGCCGGCGGCAATCAGGCTAGCCTACTCATCCCAACACATGGTGGATGTAGCTCAGCTTGGCAGAGCACCAGGTTGTGGCCCTGGTCGTCGCGGGTTCAAATCCCGTCATCCACCCCAGTCTTCGTTCGGAGCGGAGCGCAGAACGAAGACTGCCGCGGCGAAGTGGCGCG
>CALMZY010000261.1 GCA_937870865.1 uncultured Lentisphaerota bacterium
ACTTTACGCCCTTGTGACGCAGGGCCTCCAACTCCAGTTGCGTGTTGTAGCCGGGAACCGCCATGTTCAGCACTTCGTATGTCGTGCCGTCCTCCCTCAGGTTCAGGTTGGCTTCCAGCACGGACATGTAGTCCTCGTCCAAATCCACACCCCATCCGAACATGCCGGAGTCCCCGAGCCCGACAACTCGAATGCTGTTGGGCAAACGCGATACAGGATACTCCCGGGCGTCCCGCATGCCGTCGGAATTGGTAATCAAGCGCTTGTGTCCGAACACCGTGTTCAGATTCGGCAGAAGCTCGTACATCACTTTCAGATTGTCACTGGGCTGAATGATGGCCCCCAGCGCATGCGTACTGCGGACGGGAACGGGCTTCCCGGTACGCCGCGCCGCCTTGAGCTTCTCCATGGTATTGGCGTTCTGCAGGGCGGAGTAATACGCGCGCAGGCCGACCTCGGCGATGACCAGCGACAGGATCAGGCTGAACGCGGCCATCACCATCTTGCCGAAAATCCGCAGCCAGTCTCTGCGCGTGTTGCGGATCCCGCGGTGCAGAAAATAGGCCGCGAACAGGGCCGCGACCCCGCCCAGGAAATGAGGGATGGGCTTTTCCGCGTAGATGAAATGAGCCCAGACGCCGCCCTCGTAGATCATGCCGGCAACCAGGAGCAGGCATACCGCGCCCACGGCGAGAAATCCCAAAGCCCCCAGCTTGCAGACCCAATCGACCGCACTCCGGCCCATTGACTTGTCATCGCCGTCCATCGCGACCTAACCCCTTGATCCTGCACGGATTGAAGAAACCGTAATCGTGCCGGATTTTGCACAGAAGTCCCGGGGTGTCAACCTTTCCCACCCCTGAGCCCGCCGACCCGCAGACCCTCTTCCGTGTTGCGTTTCCACCCCATTCCGATATCCTCGCCCGCCAGAACAGGGCTTCTTCAGAATGGGAGTGATGAGGCATGCAGGCTGGTACAAACCCCGATTTCACCATTGTGATTCCCGCCTATAACGAGGCGCATGGCATCGGCGCCACGCTCGACAATCTTTCCGCCGGCGGCCTGGCAGGCCGCGCGGAGGTGATCGTGGTGGATGACGGGTCAACGGACGAAACGGCGGCGATCGTCCGAAAGTACCCGGTGACCCTCCTCCAGCACGCAGTGAACAAGGGCTATGGCGCGTCTCTCAAGACGGGCATCCGGCATGCCAGGACGAACAAGATCATCACCATGGACAGCGACGGCCAGCATAACGCCGATGCCGTGGAGGAAATCGCCCGGCAATTGGACAATCACCCGCTGGTCATCGGCGAACGCACGGCGGATTCCCACCAAGTGGCCAACCGCAAGTTCGGGAAGTGGATCATCCGCGTCGTCGGCGAATATCTTGTAGAGCAGAAGCTGCCCGACTTTAACTCCGGCTTCCGCGGCTTTGATCGGCGGATCATCCGCCCGCTCCTGCACCTGATGCCCAACGGCTTCTCGTTCAGCACGACTTCCACGCTCGCGTTCCTCAAGGAGGGCTACTCCATCGGCATCGTGCCCATCAAGGTGACTCCGCGCGTCGGGAGGGCAAGCAGCGTCCGGCCGATCAAGGACGGCATCAAGACGCTGATGCTGTTAATGCGGATCATCATGCTGTTCAATCCCCTCAAGATCTTCATGCCTCCGAGCATCGCCCTCGCCATCTGGGGAGTGCTGCTCGCCATCTACGACATGATCGTAGCCAGCCGCGTCTCCAACGGCGCCCAGCTCCTCATGCTGACGAGCATGTTCCTGTTCTTCATCGGCCTGCTGGCCGATCAGATCGCCATGCTGAACCTCAAGGAGCGGGATGATGGCGCAGCCTAGCGGGCATGCGGCGAATCCCTGGACCGATGAGGATGTGGCCCGACATTGGGATCGCGTTGCGTCGATCTACGTGGATTCGAACTCCGACGTCCAGGACGCCCACGATCAACGCTTCGAATGGTCCGTGCCCGAGCTGAACCTGTTCAACGGCTGCCGCGTCCTGAACATCTCCAGCCGGGACTGCGGAGCGCACTCTCACCTGGTAAAGCTCTGCCCCACGGTCCAGGTCACCCATGCCGAAATCAGCCAGGGCTTGATCGACGTGGCCCGCACGCTGCATCCCGACGCCTGCATCCGCAAGATCGACGGATACGATCGACTCCCCTTCGAGGATGGTTCGTTCGACCGCGTGCTTACGCTGGAGACGCTGGAGCACGTGTCTTCGCCGACCGGCTTCCTGGCCGAGTTGCGGCGCGTCGCCGCGCCGGGCGCGCGGATGGTACTCAGCTGTCCGCCGGCAAGCTGCGAACTCAGCTACCGGGTGTTCACGGCCCTCTTCGGCGGCCACGGCGAAGGCCCGCATCGCTTTCCTTCCTCGTGGGAGGTGAAGAGCCTCCTGGCAGACACGGGCTGGAATCTCGTGCGGCACGAGGGAACGGTTTTGATCCCCTGCGGGCCGCGGACCCTGCGCCGCTGGGGCGAGAACCTGATCAAGCGGTCGCAGAATTCGTGGATTTCCGAGCTGGGCATCCGGCAGTTTTTCGTGTGTGATCGAAAAAATTGAGTCGTCATGGACACTGAAAAACCCATCCGCATTTGCCTGACGGTCGACGTGGAGTCGGATTACGGCCGGTCCGACCGTTACGACATCCTTGATCGAGTCGCCCCCTTCTTCGAGTGGCTGGGCCGGGAAAACGTCCCCCTCACCGCCTTCGTGACAGGCCGCCTGCTTGAACGAGGGCACGCGATCATTGATTCGTTTCAGTCTGCCGGCGTTCCCATCGGCGTGCACGGTTTCGAGCACAGCACGGAGAACTTCGGCACGATGAATACCTCGCACGCGGACGAAATCCAGCGCGGCGTCGAGGCCTACGTGAAGCGGATCGGACGCGCGCCCGTGGGCTACCGTGCGCCGTTGGGAATCGTCAGCCGCAATGATATCGAGCTTCTCGGCAAGCTGGGGCTCCGCTACGACGCGAGTATTTTTCCGGTGCGCCGCCCCGGCCGTTTCGATTTCTCCGCCCTCCCCCGCACTCCGTTCCGGTGGGAGGGAACCGGGCTGGTCGAAATGCCTTTCGGCATGCTGACGCGTTCGGTGCCGGCCGGCATGTCGTTCATCAACCTGATCGGCGCGCCGGCGGCCGCAAGACTCCTGCGCCAATCCGCCGTGGTGGACATTCATTTCCACAACCTGTTCACGCATACCCCGTCGATGCGGGGCCTGCCGGCGGGGCTTCGGATGATGTACCTCGCGGGCGCATGGATGAACGGGTTCCCGTGTCTTCAATCGCTGGTTTCGAAACTGCGGAACGCGGGCGCGGTCTTTGGTTGCCTGGAAACCGATGCGCTTGCGCTCCAGGCGGACGCGCTCCCGTCGGTGAACTTTGACCGGGCGGGATGATCGGAGTGTATGCCTGAACAACGAAACAGGAAGCGGGCGTTGGTGACGGCGTTTTTCGTCGTCCTCTCCGTGGCGCTGGTCATCCTGCTGGTCCGCCAGATCACCCTTTCGGACATCCGGCGCCTCGCGGGCCAGCTGACGGCGGCCCAGTTCTTGTTCCTCAGCGGGCTGTATCTCCTGATGGCGTACTGCCGGGGAATCCGGATCGGGTACGTGATCCAGGACGGGAACCACGCGCGGATGACATCCATCGCCGCCATGCACGCGTTTCTGAACCACGTCCTCCCGTTCCGTCTCGGCGAGTTGTCGCTTCCCTTTCTCATCAAGGCCTTCACGGCGCGCGGGCTGGCCTCCGGCTCGCTGTCGCTGGTCGTGATCCGGCTGTACGACGCCGTCAGCATCGCGCTGCTCTCGGTGGTGTCCCTGCTGGTGGTCGGCAGCGAGTTTGCGCCGGCGGCGCGCCACGCGATGTGGGGCGCCTCCGTCTTCGTCGTGCTCGTCTTCCTGCTGGCGTTCCGCCACCTGGAATTCGCGATCACGCTCTTCGGTCGCGCGGCCTGCGGCTGTCTGCGCTGGGCGGGAACCGCCGGGAAAAACGCGGCGGTCCGGGTCGAGGCCGCGGTCCAGCGCATGGCAAACGATATTCGCGCGCTGGATGCCCGCCAGAAATACGTGTTCCTGCCTGCGTCGAGCGTGGCCGTGACCGTCGTCAACTACGTCCTCTTCTACTGCACGATGGTGTTCATGGGCATCGACATCGGATTCTTCAAGAACATGCTGGCGTCGCTCGGCGAACTGATCACCACGTTCCTGCCGAACACGCTGGGAAGTTTTGGAACCATGGAGGCCGGCTGGGCCGCGGGTTACATGTTGTGCGGCGTGAGCAAGGCGGACGCGATCGCCACCGGCTTCATCATGCACGGCATCATTCTCCTGTCCGGCCTGGCGATTTCCGGGTGCGGGCTGATCTACCTGCTGGGGGACCGCCGGCGCACCCGCTCGCTCAAGGAGCCCTGACATGACAAACGCATCCGACGGTAAAAATGACCCGGCCGCCGGGCTGATGGCCGCGTTGGGCCATCGCCGATCAGTCCGTAAATTCCGCGACCAAGCGGTGCCGCGCGAACTCCTGATGCGGGTCATCGAGGCCGGCGTGCAGGCGCCGTCCGCGTGCAACATCCAGGGCTGGCGCTTCATCCTCGTCGAAAACCCCGACCTCCGGCGCGCGCTGCATGAAGCGGGCGGCTCGGTGATGATTCCGCAGGCCCCGGCGGGCATCCTCGTCGTGTACGACAACACCACCAAGAACATGCCGTACCGCGACGACATCCAGAGCGCCGCGGCGTGCATCCAGAACATGCTGCTGGCCGCGGACGCACTCGGTTTGGGCGGGTGCTGGATCTGCAACCTGCCGAGTCCGTCGTTCGTGCGCCGCCTTCTCGACATTCCCTGGAATTACTCCCCCGTTGCGTTCCTGATGATCGGTTATCCGACGGACGCGCCGCGCCGGGAGGTGGCGCGAAAGCTGCCGCTGGATCAGATGGTCGGCGTGGATCGTTTTCCGAGCGGCGGGCAGGCAAAAACGCCGGGCCGCGTTACCGTGCATTTCCTGCGGTTCGCGTACTGGGGCTACCGGGTCACGCCGCAGTTCCTGAAGAAGCTTTTCGTGAATAAACTGGTCGACCGCTACCTGACGAAGAAGTTCGACGATTGACCCATCACGGACCTTCAGCTCCTCCTCGTCCTCAGCGAAGCGGTCCTCGTCCTCGTACTCGAAAGGACGCTGGCGCGCGATTACTTCGAGTACGAG